>JBGTJM010000106.1:0-4377 GCA_041745115.1 Thermomicrobiales bacterium | reverse complement strand
TCGCCGTCCGAAAGCGCTGCGCTGGCTAGTCGCACCGCCTCTTTGGCCATGTCGATCTTGCTGCTCGATTGCAGTGGGTCGTAAGCCATCGAGCCGGATTTGTCGACGATCAGCATCAGGGCGACTCGTTGTCGTTCTTTGCCTTCTGTCACTTTGACCGTGACGGGCAGCATTTCCTCAAGGTCGGTGTTGGCATAACCGCCAGGTCCATATGAGGTACTGCCACCAATGACGATCAATCCTCGTCCGAACTCGCGGGTCATTGTTTCGAGTGCAGCAGCCTGTCCGACGGTCAGCTCGGATGCGGGAACGTTGTTCAGAAGCACGACGTCGAATGCACTGAGATCGGAAAGTCGTTCCGGAATTCCTGAAGGCGAAGTGGGGGTCACGAGCGCGCCAGTACCTTCCAGCGCATTTCGAAGAAACGTAGAATCGGCTCGTTCAGCAGAGACCAGCAGGAGGTGGGGTGCATCTCGAACGACAATTGCCAGGCCCTGTTCGTTGTTTGACGTGAATCGATCGTTCCCCAACTCAGGTACGGCTCGAACCGTCAGACTGTGAAACCCTGGCTCAAGATCATCGACTGTGAATGCGTGAGAGCTCATTCCCTGTGCAAACGTCGCTTCCTGAGGATCCATGGGTTCACCATTCACAAAGATCTCTATGGCTCCCGGTGTTTCGACTTCGCTGATGACGCTCATCACCAGAGAGACTGGCTCGCCCATCCAGATCGAAGACGGGGCGATGAGTCCTTCAATCCGAAAGTCATCGATACCAACTCCCTCGACTGGAAGCACGTCAACGGAAACGCCGTCGGCTGCGAGCTGAGATGCCTGGCTCATTGCCGTGCCGTCGTTCTCGGCACCATCTGAGATGAGCACAATCCTGCGTTCGCCCGTGACAGGCAATGCCCCGGCCATGGCAAGAGCCGATTCGATGTTGGTGGAGTCACCAACGATTGGTTCACTCAAATCATTCTCGAGATGCAAGGTTTGTCCATCAGCGACTGGTTGGGCGAGATGCGCCGATGCCCCAAACGCAATCAAAGCTGCCCGATCAGACGAACCGGACGCTTGAAGGGCATCATTGACCCAGGTAGTGATCGTGCTGCCGGTTGAATCTTCGATGCTCGACGAGCGGTCCATCACAAAGATTGTGGAGTGAGCGAATTCTGCGGTGCTGATGAGCGGTTCCGACAAGGTGACAATCAGCAAAAATACTGCTGCTATGCGAAGCCAGACGACGGGCCGGCGCACTCCCCTCCGCTTGCCAAGCTGGTATCCAAGAAGGCCAATGATTGGGATCACGATGAGGATCCATAGAACATCTGCACGAGCAAAGCTGAGACTGGCGCCTGTCATGATGTTCCTCCTTCTGAGGTTCGTGTCTTGTGTCGATGCGAAGGCGCGGTCCGGTTGACTGATCGTCGCCCAAACGCCAGCACGAGCCACTCAATACAAAGAACGGCCAGCGCCAAAGCGACCAGAGCCGGCCAGAGATCGCTCAACAGCTCGAACGATCCGGCGCCACTGCCATTCACAGATGTTCCAGCCAGAATCTCAGGAAGATCGCCGTTTGCACGCAGGTCGGACTCTCTCAGGTGACCTGCATTGACGATAAACGCCCCTGTGGCGGTTTGTTGTCCGGACTCATTGAACTCACTGAGCCAGTAGGTTCCAGGCTCACCCGTCTCAGCAAAAGTCACCATGCGTGACCTGGCATTGGTAGCGACTATCTCCTGATCTTGGTCAGCAGAAGATGCAACCGGTAGCTCAACGACCTCTGATCGTGGATTCGTGACGGCGACGAGCCGCGTAGTCCCACTTGGCATGAATCCCACGGGCTCGCCAAGAGGGACGACCGACGGCAACGTATTTGGTGTCAATTCACTGACGATGTTGGCGATGAGAATTGGAAACGCGATACGGTTCGGCAGATTCGATTGATTCAGGTCGAACGTCATGACGATCATCGGCTGGTCAATACCAGGGACCGTACCCCGATAAATGAGAGGCCCCTCCTGGTTGCCAGCGATCTCCTCCGAGGAAGCGTCGAGCACGTGGACAGGAGTTTCTCGAAATGTAACTCCTGTCAAATCCACTCCACGGAGAATGGCATCCTCCGCCTTCACTCGATCGACCACGGGCACTGTCATCATGCCAGAGGTTGTCAGCAGGCCATCTCGAGGCGGATTCACAAACACGGTCGGCAAATTGTGAACACTCCCTGCAGTGGGCGTTGTACCTTCAAACACCACGAGGTCGTAGGGACCAGGAGGTATTTCTGCGCGAAGGTGTTCTGCGCTGGAGATTGTGACAACACTCGTTCCGGGCAGCGCTCTGAATGCGCGTTGCAGATGTGAAAAGGCATCCGAAACAAGGAGCACTCGTTGCCCGAAACTGCGATCGCGTTCAAGCCTGATCATGGCCTGATTGTCCGCAAAGAACGGATCGTTCGATCGAACCTCGACCACGACATCCGCCGCGCCCTCAGGCAGTGTTGTCACCTCGAGATGCGTCGCGCCGTTCGCTTCGATCACGATGTCCTGACGTGCCACCTCGAACCCGTCTGCAACGATCAGAACAGTTGTGGACTGCCGGATCTCGCTGAAGTTCGCCACATGGATCAGAAGATCAGACCGAGATGGATTGTCGAGTGAGTCTCTGGCCACGACATCAACGATCGCGAGGTTGGGAGAGGTCGGATCGCCGACATGGACGTATGAAATCGGAGCCGGAATGGTTTCGATTACGGACGGATCGGCGGACAATGCACCGTCGGAAATAACCAGAATCCGCTCGTCGATCCCTGGGACATTGAGGTTTGCCACGAGTCGCAACGCACTATTCAGGTCCGCAATGCCGCCGGGCATTGGGCTGACCCTCAGTCGCTCCGCCACGTCGCGAGTCATGGCAGGCTCTGTCGACTGAAGCGTCTGAACCTGCGTTCCCAGGACCATGAGCGTGGCGACATCGCCTTCCCTGAGTCCCAATAGCTGGTCGACAGCAAGAGATCTGGCCTCTTCGTATCGAGATTTTCCTTCTGCTGCATCAACGGCAGACATGCTGGTCGAACCGTCAAGAAGAATGATCAGGTGAACCGGTTCGGTGCGTTGGGACAAGCCAGTCAGGGCGTCAGTAACCGCCGGACGGGCGAGTGCCAAACCAATCAAAGCTGCGGCAACGACCTGCAGGATCAGCAGAAGCGACAGTGGCGGGAGTCGGAGGCGGGAGTCTTCAGTACGCTCAGGTGAAGCCTCAATCCAGAATCTGAGGGTAGGCACCGGTCGCTCAACGGGCGTGAAGTGCCGCATGTGAAACAGCACGATGAGCGGCACTGCTACGAGCGCCAACAGTCCGAGCGGTGCGAGCAGGTTCAGACCACTCATGCCACAAGCCCAGCCTGATGGAGTTGAGACAGTACGACCGACTCAAACGGCCAGTCGGTGCGAAGTTGCACGAGATCCACAAGCTCGGCGGACGCGACGCGCTGAAGGTCATCTTGCCATTGCCCAACCGCCTGTCGATAGCGATCAAGAACGTCATCGGTCGCGGCCAGACGAAGCCGGTCGTGACCCTCAACATCGATCAGCTCCACGGTCACCGGTCGTTCACCTGAGTCTCGCAGCACCGTCGATTCGGGTGAAAGCTCGGCCTCATCGATAACATGGATCAGCGTCACCTGCCATCCCCGGGTGCGAGCATGCCGCAACGAATCCTGCAGATCTTCGGCTGAACCTGAGAGCAGATCTGAAATCACCAGCAGCATCCCCGCCTGCCGGCGAGCACTTGTATATCGCCGGATCGCATCCGGCACATCTGTCGCACCGTGTGCTCCGAGGCCCGTCAAATACCGCAGCCCAGGCTGAATGTGGGACCGACCTTGAACTGGCCCAAATGTACTGTCCAGGTTGTCCCGGAAAGGGGTGATTGCAATCCGATCAAAATGCCAAAGCGATACGTAGGCAAGGGAACCCGCCAGTCGCCTGGCATAGGTAAATTTCGTAGGGACGTCAGGACCGCTGCTCCAGTTCATCGACGCGCTGGAGTCGAGGAGGATGTGCACTGTCAACTCCGTAGTAACCTCGCTCAACCGGATGAACAGTTCGTCGAGGCGACTGTAGATGTTCCAATCGATTCTGCGATAGTCATCGCCCTGGGAATAGCTTTTGAAATCTGAGAACTCGGGAGAGGAACCGCGGCGACGGGACTTGTGCTCTCCAGCAATCCCGTGGGAGACTGCTCGGCGCGATAGCAGGACAATTCTGCGCAACCTCGCCAGCAGAGCTTCATCGAATATTGGCTCGCCCTGATCGGACAATCCTCCGAACGGCTCAACCGGACTCGGAGCCAATCGACCGCCGCTGATCAGATTCCT
>JBGTJM010000105.1:0-7309 GCA_041745115.1 Thermomicrobiales bacterium | reverse complement strand
GGCGGCCATGTTTACGCCTTCGTGGAACGCCCCGTTGCTCACTGCACCGTCACCGAAAAAGCCAACGCTGACCCTGTCGCTTTTGAGCAGCTGAAAGGAGTAGCCAGCTCCGGTCGCTTGCAGGATGTTGGGTCCAACAATCCCGGTCGTGCCCATGAGCCCGACTTCCGGAGCAAAGAGATGCATGCTGCCACCTCTGCCTCTCGATACCCCAGTTGCTTTCCCGAATAACTCGGCCATCATCTCCCTGGCCGGCACACCCTTCGCCAGTGCGTGGCCATGTCCCCGGTGCGTGCTGAACACGACGTCATCTTTGCGAAGATGGGCGCAAACACCAACCGCGATTGCTTCCTGTCCGACATATGTGTGGCATGCACCGGGGATCAACCCCTGGGCGTATGCCCTCGCCAATCCCTCTTCGACTTTCCGGATTCGGAGCATCTCACGGTAGAGCCACAAAGCCTGGTCCGTCGTCAGTTCTGTCGATACAACGCTCATGTCTCAGTCTTTCCACTACGCTAGTGTGTGATACCCCACTCGAATGTCGAAAGGACCTCTGGTCCATCATCACGAACCAGGACCATCTTTTCGGAGCGCACTCCAAATAAACCACCCGGCCCCTGGTAGGCCCCTGGTTCGACGCAAAAGACCATTCCCGGCTCGATCGTCGAACCATCATAGGGAACAAGCCGTGGCAGTTCGTTTACGGTGACGCCGATCTGATGCCCGGCGTAATGCGCCATCGGGAGATCGTGCAGCGCGAACGCTCGTTCAGCGGCTGCCGCTGCATCGGAAGCCTTCGCGCCCGGCTTCAACGCCGCCATTCCGGCTTCACAGGCATCCTGCGACGCCTGCGCATAACGTCTCTGCTCTTTGCTCGCTTCGGCTCCACCAACCAGGAGAGTGTTTGTGCAGTCGAACCAGTACCCGCTTGCTCTGCCACTGAGGTCCATCAAAGCCGCATCACCTTCGACGGTCATGCGATCGTGAGGACCATTTGGATAGGCGACTGTGCTTGTCCGCGGACCAGTGACCAGCTCGCCGCTGAGGTCGATGGTCCGACCGACCTCCTTGAAGATACTCGCACTCAATGCCGACCACATGTCAATCTCGTTGTGCCCTGACTCCTGGACGAGGTTTGACAGTGCGCGATGGCCAACATCTGCCAGATGCGACGCGCGCCGCAAGAGCACGATTTCTCGGTTGGTCTTCCTTTTGCGGGCTTCGGCGACAGGGCCTTCGGCCTCGAGAATGACATCGTCATCCCGACGTTTTGCAATCACCTCTTGCACCATTGCAGGAACCGCACGGCTTTCGATCGCGATTCGTGCACGGTTTGAAGCACCAGCCTCTGTCAATGCCTGTGCGAGCGAAGTGAGATAGGTTTCTCGGGGACTGGAATCGGCAAAACTGTCGAACGACTCAAACGGACGGGTCTCAAACCCGCTTGATTGATCAGGGAACAACGATGCTGCGAAGTTGGGTACGATCGCCCAACCATGTTCCTCTCGCGCCGACAGCACCGCGAGCCACGGCGCGTACGTCAGCTCCGCCATTGCTCCATACGGTATTGGCACCTCGACCCCGGTCACGTACGTGACGTTCGCCACCGATGCCAGAACGGCGACGTCCGCGCCAATTCTTCTCAGCTCAGCACATGCTTTACCGAGTTCTTCCGACACGATTCAGTTCCCTTCGACTTCAGAAGGCATCGTTTTGGATGACTCATTTTCGAGCCGATTGATGGCATAGCGTGGAGATGATCCCTGCAGGGTCCTCACAACATCTTCGGAGCCTCTCACCCGTACGTCAATTGCTGCCTCAGCGGACGCCCACGCAATATGTGGGGTGACGATAATCCGCTCTTCGTGCAACACCGGGTCATCAAGATCTGGAGGTTCCTGTGGCAGAACGTCAAGTGCCGCACCCGCGAGTTGCTCTGCCTGTACAGCCTGAACCAGGGCCGGAACGTCAACGACTTCTCCCCTCGCGGTGTTCACAAGGAATGACGTTGGTTTCATCATGGCCAGCGCCCTTGCGTCGATCATTCGTCGGGTCTCATCTGTTAGCGGAACATGGAGGGTCACAAAGTCTGAATCACGCATCACATCCTCGAACGAAACCGATTCGGCACCTACTGACTCGAAATCTGCCAGTGGTAGATATGGATCACTGGCGATCACTCGCATACCCAGGCCCCGGCCCTTGCGGGCAGATGCTTTGCCGATTCGTCCCAGCCCAATAATGCCCAACGTCTGGTTGGAGAGACGACGAATAGGAGTTTCGCCTCGATATCGCCACACTCCGTTTCTACCCTGTTGCCGGTGAGGGAAGAGATGTCGCGCTTGTGCAAGAACGAGAGAGATTGCATGGGCCGAGACTTCGTCGATCGAGTAGTCGGGAACATTCGTCACCCAGATGCCTTTTTCAGTTGCCGCCGGAATGTCGATTGCATCGACCCCCGTACCGACACGGCAGATGATCTTGCATTTATCCAGTGTTTCGATCAGTTCTGCCGGCACGTTGTCGATACCAACCATCAACGCATCTGCTGAGCGGGCGAGAGTCCATGATTCGGTCGAGACCAGCTCGCCCGGGGCGAAGACCTCGAATCCTTCATTGCGAAGGATTTCCTCTTCCACCGAAACGTTTCCAAACTTCGCATAGGTAATGACCACTCGCTTTTGCATGCGCGCTCCTTGTACTCTTAACCCTTGACCGCACCGGACGCGATTCCGGCCACGATATACCGTTGCATTAGAACGTAGAAGATGACTGGAGGAATCGCAAAGATGAGCCCCGCGGCCAGCAGTCGCTGGATCGGCGTATCGAGCATGGTGATCATCGATGCCAACCCTACGGAAGCGGGAAACTGATCCTTCTTCTGGATCATGGTCTGAGCGAAAAGAAATTCGTTCCACGCGTAAAAGAACGCGACAACACCAACCGCGACGACTCCGGGTGCCGTGATAGGGAGCACGATCTGAAAAAGCGCTCTCATCGGAGTCGCTCCGTCGACCACGGCTGCCTCTCGAACTTCCTTTGGCACGGTGTCGAAAATATTCTTCATCACCCAAACACAGATCGGCAGGATGAACGCGGCGTCGAGCAACGCCAATGCCGGAAGACTGCCGCGAAGATCCTGGTTGATGATTGGGAAGTTGACGTAAATCTTAAAAATGGGCACGATGATCAATGCCTCTGGAAGCATCTGAGTTATCAACAGGAATATTGCGAAGAGCCCTTTGCCTTTCCATTGAAACGAGGAAATCGCATATCCACCAATGATCGAAAGGAGAACACAGACAATGGTGGCGATAGAGGCGAGATATATCGAGTTGAGGATCCAGCGCTCGATCGGCTCTTTCGCAAAGACGTCGCGATAGGCGGTGAGATCAATGACGCGAGGGATCAGCGACGGTGGATAGCGAAGCGTTTCCCTGGTGGGTTGGACTGTGGTGACGAGCATCCAGTAGATCGGAAAGAAGGTAATGGTGCAGACCAGGACCACCAAAGCACCATAGGACGCCTTGCTGATCTTCTTCCTCCATCGGAAAGATCTGCTTTTCTGATTTGCAGGCAACGTCGGCGAGATCGCACTCATCGCATCGCCTCCAGCTCCTGACGGCGTTGAATGATTAAAAACAGCATTGCAATGCTGAATACCATCAGGAATCCGGCCACACCGATCGTGCTCGCGTAGTTGAAGTCGTAGAAGCGAAAGGCGGTCTGATAGATGCGGATGACAACGGTGTCGGTTGCGCCAGCCGGTCCGCCGCCGGTGAGCAGCCAGATAATTGTGAACTGTTTGAACGCATAGATTGCAGCGAGAACGACGAGTAACAGAATCGTTGGCATGATGCACGGCAACGTTACGGCGAAAAACACCTGGCGCCTGGAAGCTCCGTCGACACGAGCCGCTTCGCCAAGCTCATGTGGAACTGTCTGCAGCGCTGCCAAAATGACGAGGCTATAGAATGGGAATCCCTTCCAGGCCGTAATCAGAACCACCGATATCATTGCGAGATCGGGGTCGAGCAGCCATTTGGGGTTCTCGGTAATCCACGGTAGCCAGTTTGCAAACACGTTCGATACGCCAAATTGAGGATTCAGAATCCAGATGAAAATGAGTACTGCGGGCACTTCTGGAAATGCCCAGGGCATCGTCACGATGCCTCGAGCAACAGACCTTCCGAAGAATGCGCGGTTGAGCACGATTGCGGAAAACAGTCCAAAACCAATCGACAGAATGATGACCCCGGCCATGAAGATCAGGGTCTTGCTCACCGAGTTCCAGAAGAAGTCGTCTCGCAGAAGTCTGCGATAGTTGTCGAGTCCTACCCAGTTGGCTGGAGCGCCAAGATTCCGTTGCTGGTAGAAGCTTCCTCTGATTCCATCGAAAATCGGGTACAAGATAAAGATAGCTTCATAAACAAGAATAGGGACTGCCAGCAAATACGGCAGCCAGACGATGCGGCGTTTGGGCCGACGCATCCGACCACCAACTGGTAATGGCCTCGCGATGGTACTCACCGTATGCGAATCCAGCATTCAGGCACCAGCGCCGAGAAAGCAGCAGTCTTTCGATCGTTCAAACCGGCTGTGACGCCGTGTTCGACGAGCCAGTGTTTGCACCGTTCGTGTACGAGCACCTGAGAGTGACCATCAACCTTTCCGAAAACGCCATGCCAAAGACATTCTTGCCAAAGTGATGGGACGGCCGAACTCGGCCGTCCCATCGAAATTCATCGCTACTCGAGTCGTCCGGCTAGTTCTTCTGCCTGCGACTGAGCCGATGCCATCGCGTCTTCAACCGACTGCGCACCAGTCAGGACGTTCTGGAAATTGGTCAGAACGATCTGGCCAAGTTCCTGATTCGCGAAGATGAAATCTCCGACCATATCAGGTGGTGTGGTCATGTTGATGTCTTGGTAACCCTCCAGCCAGTGGAGCTCTGCGAAATAGTCGTCAAGTCCCCCGACGTCATATGCTGGGATCACATCCAGCTGTCGAGTCAGCAGGTTCCGGTAGTTCTCGGGTTTGTACAGCCAGGTCAGCCACTCCGTTGCCGCGTCAACATTCTCGCTCTGGTTGTTAATGGTGATCGGATGAATTCGGGCAATGGTCTTCCGGCTCTCCCACGGCAGCGTATAGCTGTTGATCAGCGGGTAGAGGTCGGGAGCGGTGTCGCGATAGACATTTACAAGCGCCGAGACGATGAGCTGCTGCCCGATCTGCTGATTCGCCCAGAGCTGAGTGGCAGTGGCATCGTCCGTTCCCTGTGGGAATGTTGCGTCGTAGAACTGCTTGTACAGCTCGAGACCGTTGATAATGGGCTCTGATGTCAGCAGCGGTGTGCTCCCCTCTGCCCAGACGCCATCATAAACACAACCCCACTGCTGGAGGGTGAACCAGAACGATTCTGCCTCGGCCATGGAGTGAGGCGAGTACATGCCGAAGGTTTCTGGTCGGTTGGTCAGGCCGGTTGAAACCTCCAGCCACTCTTCGGGCGTCGTCGGCAGACTTGTTACTCCCATCGTGTCGAAGAGTGCCGTGTTGTACAGAAGGCCGAAAACGACCGTCACAACATCCAGCCCGAGCACCTCGCCATCAACGGTAATGTAGTCATGGGCGCTGCTCAATGTCGTGATGTCGTTGGCCTCTAGTACCGAGTTGAGATTGGTCAGCACACCGGCCTGCAGCAGGCGCAGAACCAGGTCTGGAGTGGTCTGGATCAGATCGCCGTCAAGACTGCCTGCCTGAAGCTGGACGATGATATTGTTGGAGAACTCGTCGAATGGCCAGCCAGCTTCGTTGATGGTGATGTCCGATTGCTCTGCCTCGAAGTCGGCAATCATTTCCCGCCACGCTCCACCCCGTCCCGGTTCGTTCCAAAACCAGGTAACGTAGTCGAGTTCGATGGTTTCCCCCTGCAGCAATGCAGGAGCCGCGAAGACCTTGCTGGTCTTTGGGGTCACTGCGAGGCCTGCCCCAGCGGCAGCGCTTCCCTTAAGCAGCGAACGCCGGTTCACCAGCGAACGCGCAATGCGTGTGCTTTCATCTCGTTTGACCACTTCAGGAACCTCCTCTTTCTCGACCCTCTGCTGCCTGATTCCCGGGACTTCCGAGTGCAGCGAAAAGCATGAACCCCCGACTTAGCAGTTCGTCCCTCCTTTCAGACCATGCGCCACGCAGTTGGCACCGTTGCATTAATCAGGTTTAGGCTGTTGTCCATGTATGACTCCCGCCAGCATTGAGCGCCAGATTGCCACCGTCCACGGGCAAGAGCACACCTGTGACCATTGCGGCGGCATCTGAGGCCAGAAACACTGCTGGCCCGGCCATTTCTTCCGGGGCTGCCAAACGATTCATGGGGATACCCCGAAGAAACGCGTCCATCAGCTTGGGGTCAAAGCCTGGTGAGTCCAGCCAGGATTGGAAGCCCTCGGTGAGCACCTGACATGGAAGAATGGCGTTGACTCGAATCCCATACTTGGCCCACTCGACCGCGAGTTCCTTCGTGAGCATGCCGACGGCACCCTTGTTCATCGAGTGCGAGAGATTGCCGCGTCCAAGTGCGCTTGCGCCGGCGATGGACATGATGTTGATGATGCTTCCACCGTGTCCCTGGGAGATCATGCGACGTCCCGCCTCTTGCGCGCACAGCAGCGAAGCCGTCACACCGATTGACAGGACCTCGTTCCATTCATCGAGTGGATGGTCTTCCGGCCGATGACGTTTGACGGTTCCGACGTTGTTTACGAGGATGTCGATCCTTCCGAATGCCAGGTCGAGTGTTGCAAACAACGCAGCGACCGCGCTTGGGTCTCCCACATTCGTGTTGGTGGTCACGATTCGGCGGCCCGTTTCGGCCAGGTCGTGTTTGGCTTCCGCAAGCGCCAATTCGTTGATGTCGCAGATCACAATGTCCGCGCCCGCTTCGGCCATCCCCCTTGCTATCGCCTTACCGATGCCCTGCGCTCCCCCAGTGATGAGCGCCACTTTGCTCGTCAAATCAAAGCTGTAGCTGGTCAAATCCATCCTCCCGAGACTTCGCTGCGTCTCTTTCGGCCACGCTCCTCGCCACACGCTCATAGGATCCAGCCAGATGCTCTTCAGTGGTCGCGGCGGCCCGCTCCTCGTCGCGGTCGCGAATGGCATTCATGATGTCTGCGTGCGTCGTCAGCACAAGCTCCCGAAAATCCCAGTTGGCAACATTTCTGGAGAGCAGCAGAATATGGATCTGGGGCCGCATATTCGCCCAGGTTTCCTGCAGCCTCCGATGCCGTGCTGCGGCGTATATCAGGTC
>JBGTJM010000104.1:0-14489 GCA_041745115.1 Thermomicrobiales bacterium | reverse complement strand
GAGATTGCCGCTATCTGGGCCGAAGATCGCCGGTTCATGTCAACCATGAACGAACCTGAACGAAATGCTCTGAACCAGCGATGGCGGAGAGGGATCGAAAGCTCACGTGGCTGGGCCTAGGCGGCTGTGCCGTTCGAGCTGCCTTCGTCAAGCCGATCGTCATAGACGCGGAAGTCGGCATCTACGGTTTTTGATTTCCGGAAGAGAAACTCCCGACGCTTGAGACTTTCGAATCCCATCCGATAGTACGATTCAAGGAGCTCCTTGCCGGGTTTTTCGCCGAAGCGGTAGTAGTAGTCAGCGGCGCGTCCGATAGCGACGGTACCGGAATACGCGATCGCGACTTTCGGCACTGTGCCTGCTGCCATCGGCAAAATCGTTGTCGCTTCGCGGGCAATCGTTCGCCAGAAGAATCCCGCGCCTGCGACGGGGGCCATCTCTCTGAGGATCGCGGACTTGTCTTCCAGATTGCGACCATGGATTGCAGCGACCTTGTAGACGAGCAGGAGCTGATTCTTCGTGAGGACGAGTACATCGGCGGACACCGATGCCAATGTGCCAAACAGCGGCACCACCGACGGTACGTTGGCCAGCAGTGCGAACTGAGCATTGGCAACCGAGGTATCGTCGATCACGCTCTTAATGGCTACAGGGACAAACGCTGGCAGGTGCCTGCCAAGGGCCATAGCGCGGTCGGGCAGCCGATTGACGATTCTGGTCCGCACTGCATGCGCGGCAGTCACATCGTCGGGATCCGTGCTCAGAAAGGTGGCGATGACGACATTCTGGTCTCTCTTCCCGAGTTGCTCGATCAGGACGCGGGTGGAGGGGAGTGCATCGGGGTCGTAGATCACAATCGCATCGTAGACGTCGAGCCGGTCGACGGGAGTGTCCAGCGTAGTGGGCGTCACGTAGGGGGACCGGAACTCGCCGGTGACGTTGAACACGATCCGGTCTGCGGCGTCATGTGTTGGGGCCATCACGAGCAGCCTCGGGGGCTTTTCGGCTTCGGCGCGAAGATCGTCGAGGCTAAGCTCTCTCATGATTTGCATGAGATTTTTGGCTGAGTTGAGCGAACTAAGTGCTTTCATACGTGAGTCATCTCGTCTCGCTGGCAAGCGGCGGTTGGAAGCGCAGAGGAAACCATACAACTCTGCTCTCCACGAGTGTGGAGGTGCTGCCGACCTTTCACCTCCAGCCAGTGTTTCTGGCAATTCTGAAAGGAGACAGGCATTCCCGATGCCGGACATGGTCTGCGCCAATTGCTACGACACTTCCAGCGTCAGGCGCTGTCCGAGTATCGCCCGAACGAATGGTCCGCTGCCAACCTTACTGCCGCATGAACCTCGACGAACGACGAGCATCCGACATTGTCACAGTATCGATGGCGCTTTCCGTCAGGTAAGTCGAAGCTGGGCCATCGCGTCGACCAGTCCCTGCACCGACGAAGCCGACTTCTTGAGGGCAGCCGACTCTGCATCTGTCAGTTTCAGCTCCAGAATCTCCTCCAGGCCGGTCGAACCAAGCTTCACAGGTACCCCAACGAACAGGTCGTTGATGCCATATTCGCCTTTCAGCAGCACACTGCAGGGCAGAATTCGCTTTTTGTCCAGCAGGATAGAGTCAACCATTTCGACGGTGGATGTCCCGGGAGCATAGTAGGCGCTGCCTGTTTTGAGGAGACCAACGATCTCCGCACCGCCGTTGGCGGTACGCTCCTCGATTGCGGTGACTCTTTCGGCGGAAAATAGCTCAGTGATCGGAATGCCAGCAATCGTTGAGTAGCGTGAGAGCGGCACCATCGTATCGCCATGCCCGCCGAGGACCATTGCCGATACGTCCTGTACGGAGACATTCGCCTCCAGGGCAATGAATGTTCGAAAGCGCGCGGAATCGAGGACTCCAGCCATGCCAATGACGCGCTCTCTTGGGAATCCAGCGGCATCGAACGCGGCATGACACATCGCATCGAGTGGATTCGATACGACGATGATGATTGCGTCCGGGGATGATTTCACAACCTGCTCAGTGACCGAGGTGACAATACCCATGTTCGTCTTCAGCAAGTCGTCCCGGCTCATCCCGGGCTTTCGAGCGATACCTGAGGTGATGACGACCACATCTGAGCCGGCAGTAGCTTCGTAGTCGTTGGCTCCAGACAGGTGGGAGTCGAATCCCATCAACGGGCCGACCTGCATCAGATCGAGCGCTTTGCCCTGAGGCAGGCCTTCGACGATATCCACCTGGACGATATCAGCGTAGTCTCGCAGAGCAAGCATCTGGGAGACGGTGCCACCCACCATCCCCGATCCAACCACTGTCACTTTCGGTCTTGCACCCATCGATATCGTTCCTTCCCGCATTTATTGTTTGGAGGCCGGGGTTGTTCAGCGCTGACTCCCGGACTGAGCCATTGATCCTGATAGTATAAGGTCGCTGATTCGGCTTCGATATGCTCGTCCCGGTTTTGCCCGCAGAAAATGGACCGTGATCACATGGCTAATGCGACATACGAAGTTCCATTCGGACGAGGTTCGATCGCTGTGGACGCCCCTGGCTGGGTGACTATGTCGGTCGCGGTGTCCCACACTGTCGAAGCAGCGGGAAGCCCAGAGGAACTGATCCGGACCGCAATCTCCAACTCGGTCGAAACTCCACGACTGCGCGACCTGGCTCGCAATTGCAGGAATGTTTGCATCGCGGTTACCGATGCCACCCGGCAATGTCCCGATCACCTCCTTGTGCCGCCCATGCTATCGGAGCTCGAGCAGGCAGGCGTCCCTCCGGAGGCGATCACCATTCTGGTCGCAGTTGGCACGCATCGGGCCAGCAGTCAGCAGGAGAAGCGGGAAAAGCTGGGCGATGCGATTGTGAATCGCTACCGGGTTATCGATCACGATCCCTACGATCCAGGTGCGCTAGCCGATTCTGGGGAAGAGATCGATGGGGTGACTGTCTACCTAAGCCGGTTTGTTCTTGAAGCCGATCTGGTGCTTTCGACGGGCCGAGTAGAGCCTCACCAATATGCTGGATATAGCGGGGGTGGCAAAACAGTTGCGATCGGATGCGCGGCCGAGCCGGTCATCGCCCACACGCATGGGCCGGCAATGCTCGATCGAGCCGGCACCAGATTGGGCGTCCTGGCAGGAAATCCTTTTCAGGAGGCCGTTCGGCGGGTGGCAACTGCAGCGAACGTTCGATTTGTTGGAAACTGCGTGCTCGACGATGCCGGAAACCTGGTGGGTGTGGCATATGGAGCCCCGGTTGCCGTGCAGGATCACCTGGCTACGTTTGCCAGCCGTCTTTACGTCGTGCCCATCCCCAGCCAGGTGGACATTGCTGTGGCCGGAGTGGGATATCCGAAGGACCAGAATGCGTATCAGGCCAGTAGAGCGGCGAGCTATCTGCAGTACGCGCCAACTCCTGTTGTTCGGGATGGCGGGGTAATCATCCTGCCCGCTTCGTGCCCTGAGGGTCCTGGTGAGGGTATTGGCGAACAGCGATTCTTCGAAGCAATGACGGCTGCTGAGGGCCGACCGGCGTTCCTGGCTCGGGTTCGGGCCGGAAACTTCCGGCCAGGCGAACAACGGGCGTACATTATGGCGAGTGTTCTGAGCAAGGTGTCGGTGATTGTGGTGGGAGCGACGGATCCTGTCCCCCTCCAGCAAATGGGCTTCCGAACTGCTGAGACGATGGATGATGCCTGGGATGATGCTCGTGGAATCGTGGCCAGAAGGCCGGCAACAGCGCTCCTGGTGCCTCACGCCTTGTTGACCATGCCGGTCGTCACCGCATGATCGATCTCCACCTGCACGTCCTCCCGAACGTTGACGACGGTGCCCGAGACAAGGATGAGTCAGCTGCCATGCTTTCTCGCTGGTCCAATCTGGGATTCACCCGGCTCGTTTCAACACCGCACCTGATGAACACGCTGGATGCTGACTATCACGAGACCGTTCAACGTGCGTTCGATGCGATTCGAGATGTCGCCGCAGGGTCAGGAATCGAGCTGGAAACTGGCTATGAAGTGATGTTGCTGCCCCAGTTGGCAGATGAGCTCGATGCCGGCGCACCTCTATGTCTGGGAGCGTCCCGGGCGATTCTGGTCGAACTGCCATTCGCTGACTGGCCCACGTACACCGAAACGTCGATTTTCGACATTCAGGCAGCGGGTTTTCGGCCGGTTCTGGCTCATCCGGAGCGATATGATGCTGTTCATCGGGAGTTCGGTCTGGTTGAGCGGCTGGCCGAGCGGGGAGTCGTATTGCAGGTCACATTCGCCAGTCTTGCCGGCGTGTTTGGTCGGGCGGTGCAGCGCACGGCGGAAGCACTGATTGCGCTCGATGCATACGTTCTTCTTGGCAGCGACGCTCACTCAACAGGGGAACGACTCAGGTCGGTGGGGCGTGGGCTCGATCGGGCGATCGAGCTGGTGGGCGACCAGCGAGCGCGGCAGATGACACGGGACCTGGCAGGTGCGCTTCTGGCGGACGAAGCGTTGCCCGATCCGAAGATTGCGGTTTCGTTGCCTCGGCGGGAACGCAGTCTGGGCCGATTGCTGCACCGACGAAACTGATCTCGTGTTCGATGAGGGGTATGCGGGCTGTGGTAAAATAAAAAGCTGTGAGAACGTGATCGTTCCCCGATAGCTCAATGGTAGAGCGCCCGGCTGTTAACCGGTAGGTTCTAAGTTCGAATCTTAGTCGGGGAGCCAAGAGATAGCGCCGGGACCCGAGAGGGCCCGGTTTTTTTGTTGGAGTAGTTTCAGGAGGCGAATCGATGTCAGATGTTTTCAAGAACTTCATTGGTGGCAAATGGGTCGAGTCTTTGAGTGGAGAGACGTATGATCGTTTCAATCCCGCTGACGGATCACGTGTTGCGACGTACACAAAAAGCTCGGGAGCGGATGTCGATCGCGCGGTGGAGGCAGCTGCCGAAGCGTTTCGTTCCTGGCGGCTCTATCCAGCGCCGAAGCGCGGCGAAATGTTGTTCAAGGCGGCTCAACTCTTACAGGATCGCAAAGAGCAATTGGCGAGGGAGATGACCGAGGAGATGGGGAAGGTCATCAGCGAGGCACGGGGCGATGTGCAGGAAGCCATCGACATGACGTATTACATGGCTGGTGAGGGACGCCGACTCTACGGCCAGACCACGCCCTCGGAGCTGCCAAACAAGTTCAACATGTCGGTCAAGAAGCCCATCGGTGTGGCAGGAATCATTACTCCGTGGAACTTCCCCATGGCGATTCCCTCCTGGAAGATCACCCCGGCCCTGATCGCTGGAAACACGGTGGTGTTCAAACCGGCATCGATGACTCCCCGAATGGCGGTTCGGTTCGTTGAGGTGCTGCAGGAGTCTGGAATTCCGGACGGAGTCGTGAATCTCGTGATTGGCGGCGGAAGCGATGTTGGGAACGCAATCGTCGAGCATCCACTTGTCGATCTGATCTCCTTCACGGGATCCACTGAGACAGGACTCGGCGTTGCCGAGAGAGCCGCCAGGCTCAACAAGCGCTGTTCGCTTGAGATGGGTGGCAAGAATGCCATCGTTGTGATGGATGATGCCGATCTGGAGCTGGCAACCGACGGCATTCTGTGGAGTGCGTTTGGCACATCCGGTCAACGATGCACTGCTGGAAGCAGGGTGGTGGTGCACCGGGCGGTGCAGCGGGAACTGGTTGAGCGACTGGCAGCCGGGGCAGGTGGGATGCGACTAGGAAACGGACTCGACGAAACGGTCCAGATCGGGCCGGTGGTCAGCGAAGGACAGCTGGCATCGATCTCAGGCTATGTCGAGATCGGACAACGCGAAGGCGCTGCACTCGCATTTGGCGGGCGGGTGATTTCGGAAGGGAATCTGGCCGGCGGGCACTTCCATGAGCCGACAATCTTCGACGAGGTGGCTCCGAGTATGCGGGTCGCTCAGGAAGAGATTTTCGGGCCCGTGACGTCGGTTGTGCCGGTTAATTCGCTCGAAGAGGCCATCGAAGTTGTGAACGGGGTGAGCTACGGGCTCTCGGCCTCGATCTTCACGCAGGACATTAACTCCGCCTACCAGGCGATGCGTGATATCTACACCGGGATCCTGTATGTGAATGCCGGAACGATTGGGGCGGAGATTCACCTGCCGTTCGGGGGCACCAAAGGGACGGGAAACGGCCACCGCGAGGCGGGAACGGCGACCCTGGATTTCTACACTGAATGGCAGAGCGTCTACGTCGATTTCAGTGGCAAGTTGCAGCGGGCGCAGATAGACAATCAGTAGAGATTCGATCTTGAGGCGTATGCAACTTGATGCCAGCCTGCTTCGATGTGATTGGTATCGGGTGTCGATCAGATCGAGTAATTCGAAACAGGGACCGGGTTTTTCGAGCGGAGGACCAGATCCTCAAAGGTGATCGACTTGAGATAGAGCACGGTCTGCTGCATGACTTCATGCCAGACCCCGTGGACAGGATGGGTGTCGTCGTCGGACCGATGCGGGTGGCTTCGGCGGTCGATCCCATCCAGCACATCGAGTGCGTCGAAGAGGGTGAGGTCAGATGGTGGACGAGCGAGCTCATGGCCGCCGCTTGGTCCGCGAGTGCTCCTGACCAGGCCCCCTCTGCTCAGCGCACTCAGGACCTGATGCAAATAGGCTTCGGGTACCTCCTGGCGGGCTGCTATTTCCCGGCTCTGGATCGGTCCTTCGCCGAAATGCAAAGCTAGCTCGTATAGCGCTCTGACGCCGTAGTCAGTCCGGCTTGAGACGCGCATTCAGTCCCTCATTCATGCTGCCGGGACGATACCCGCCCAGATCGATGGAAACGTACTGATAACCGGCTGTTTTGACTCCAGACACGATTTGGTCTCGGAGTGTGAATGCGTCGTCGAGATCTTCCTGAGGGAACTCGATTCGGGCAACCTCTCCATGATGCCGGACGCGGAACCCCCGGAAACCAAGGGTCCTGATATGGCTCTCGGCGAGTGAAACCTGCTTCAGTTTTTCGACCGTGATCGGATCACCGTAGGTGAATCGAGATGACAGGCAGGCGGCCGCTGGCTTGTCCCAGGTTGGCAACTGGAGCCAGTTTGAGAGTTGCCGAATCTCGGACTTCGTGAAGCCGAGCTCCTGCAGCGGGCTTCTGACGCCAATCTGGCGGGCCGCGCGGATGCCGGGCCGGAAATCTCCGAGGTCGTCAGCGTTGGTGCCGTCGGCGATTTCGCGGAAGCCGTGCTCGTCGGCGTAGTTCCTCAATTGTGTATAGAGCTCGGTTTTGCAGAAGAAACATCGCTGGTGCGTGTTGTCGGCATAGCGCGGGTCGGTCAGCTCCATGGTGCGGATATGAACATGTCTTGCGCCAATGTGCTCAGAAACCTTGACTGCTTCGGCCATTTCCTCGGGCGCGTAGGTTTCGGAAAGTCCGGTAGCGGCTACGCAGCGATTACCCAGCTGATCGAACGCGACCTTGAGCAGCAAAGCGCTGTCGACACCGCCGGAAAAAGCGACGACGACGGATTGCATGGAAGCGAGAGCATCATTTAGCTTGCCCCACTTCGCGGTGAGCTCTTGAGGCGGTATCAGCGTTTGATCAGACAAGGTACAGTCCTATTGAGAGTCAACCTTTTCCATATGGCTGATGCTACCAGCGCTGGTTGGCACGAACAAGCCAGACCTGTAATCGAATGATGAAGCGTCATTACATATGATCGATGCTACAATCTGACGATCACTTTGCGGGTAGTGTATCCGCTCTGGAGACTGGATTGGGGCCAGTGATGGCCAAAAGCGACAGTGTTGTCGCGACGAATGAGAGGAAAATATGGGTAAACGTAACCCGGTAGTTCAACTCAATGACCTGTACATGGAGTTCATAGCCGGTCAAATCGACCGGCGCACGTTTTTCAAACGCGCGAGTGTCCTGGGGCTCTCAGGATTGACGCTTTCTAGGCTGGCGATGGCAGTCCCGGCCACGGCTCAGGAAGCAACTCCTGTTGACGCCGTTTTCCCCGGCGGGTTTCGATCAATGGATCGAGATGAAGCGCGGGCGAAGCTTGCCGAGCAATTCCCCTTCACCGCTGATCTGGAAGGCCGGACCGAAGGGGGCATTGCCATCTTCGGTGGGACAGCGTCGGCGAATCTGACGACGGTTCACCCTCACTTCGCGGACAACTTCCCCACTCAGGACATAGTTCTGCTTATGTTCGAGCAACTGGCAGGCCTATATGTTGGTGGAGGTGCAGATATCGTTCCGGGCCTGGCCGATTATTTTGAGATCTCTGAGGATGGAGTTACCTATACGTTCCATCTGAACCGCGATGCTCAATGGCACGATGGAGAGCCTGTGACCGCAGCCGATGTCGACCTGTCGTTCGCAGCAATGGCTGACGAATCGACCGGCACCAGCTACACGACCAACTTCAATCAGACCATTGCGTCGTGGAGTGTCGTTGACGACCACACGATTGATGTCGTCGCGACTGACGTCATGGCACAACTGGTGTTTTTCGCGAACGCCTACATGGTAGTCGTCCCGGCCCATATTTGGGGCGACATCCCGTTCAACGAGTGGCAAATCGACCCCGGCGCAACGGGTCAGGACCCAAGCCGGGTTGTAGGCTCAGGACCATTTCGGTTTGACAATCTGAACGAGTCAGAGGGAACTGCAACGTTCAATCGCAACGAGGACTACTACGATGTCGTCCCGGCAATCGATCAGCTTATCTTCCAGACTTGGCCGGATGACACTGCGGTCATCGAGGCGCTGCGAGGGGGTGCAATCGACATCGTCGACAGTCCACCGCCCGCCGATGTTGAGGACCTTGATGCGACAGAAGGCATCGATGTCGCCATTTACGACAGCTATCTCTTCTCCTGGTACGGATACAACCTTGATCCTGAAAAGACGACGCTGTTTCAGGACGTCGAAGTTCGCCAGGCGCTCATACACGCGCTTGATCGCGAATCCATGGTCGACAACTTGTACTTCGGCCTTGCTGAGGTAGCGTACGGACCTCAGCCAGTTCTCTCCGAGGCATATGCGCCTGACCGAACGGAACTCCGGTTTGAGTATGACCCAGAGCGCGCCATCGAGTTGCTTGAGCAGGCCGGCTGGGTCGAGGGTGCTGATGGCGTTCGGGAAAAGGACGGACAGAGGCTTTCGTTCGAGATCATGTATGGGGCGGCGTCGATCAATGACCTCCAGGCAGCCGCAATGCAGGATTTCTGGCGCGCCATTGGAGTTGAAGGCCAGCCGACCCCCGTCGATTTCGACACCGTCCTGGTCCCGGCGCTGACCCAAAGCTACGATTTCGATATGGTGATGCTAGCGTTCAATTGGGCCACACCTAACGGTGACCAGTCAGCGATGTTCGGGACCGATAGCTACGGCGGAGGGTTCAACGCAATGCGATACTCGAATCCTCGCTTCGATGAACTCATCGTGGAGGCCAACCGGGAGCTGGACCAGGAGGCGCGGCGAGAACTGCTGATCGAGGCGTCGAATATCGTCAACGAAGAAGCCCCAGTCTGTGTTCTCTGGTACCGCCAAGGTCGGGTTGCGTATAGCGACCGGCTCCAGAACTTCACACCGACCGCTGGCAGCAGGCTCTGGTCGCTGTCCTATGTTACCGTCGAGGCGTAGGCTTTCTTCACTGAAGCAGAAGCGTTAGCTTCACGCCGCTTCGCATCGGGGCAGCCTGGGAGCGACTCCCAGGCTGCTGCCTTACTAACCGCTGATAAGGCATTTGGACACCATCCATGTTGCGGTACATAGTTCGCCGTTTGCTGCAGATGATCCCGTTGCTGTTCGGCATCACCTTGTTAACATTCATCATCATCAATGCGGCGGGTAGTCCGTTAGCGGAACTTGAGTTCAACCCACGGGTCCGACCCGAAGACATCGCACGAGTTCGGGCCAATCTAGGTCTTGACGAACCGCTGCATGTCCGATACTTCGTCTGGGTGCGTAACGTGCTGCAGGGGGATCTCGGTTACTCGTTGATCAATTTTCGCCCAGTGAGCGACCGCATCCTGGAGGTTATGCCCAATACGCTGCTGCTGTCCGGGCTGTCGCTTCTCATCTCCCTAACGATTGCCGTACCGCTGGGCATCTATGCAGCCGTACACCGGAATTCCTTTTTGGACCGCGTCATCAACGTGGTGGCTGTCGGGGGATATGCCGTTCCTACCGTGTGGCTCAGCCTCATGCTCATCTTGCTTTTCGCCGTAAAGTTCGATGAGTGGGGCCTGTATTCGTTTCCTGTTGGCGGAGTGCGAGACTTGCGAGGTGACGGCGGCCTCTCGGATCGGGCACGGCATCTGGTTCTGCCAATAACGGCGCTGGTCATTCCGCAAGTCGCAGTCTGGCTATTCTACATTCGGTCGAATATGCTCGAAGTGATCCGGCAGGATTTTGTGCGCACTGCTTCGGCCAAGGGATTGAGCGGAAGGGCAGTCCTTTATCGGCACGCATTTCGCAATGCCATGATTCCATTGATCACGCTTCTGGGCCTAAGTCTTCCGGACCTCTTCGCTGGTGCGCTAATTGTAGAGAACGTATTTGCGTATCCAGGCATGGGAAGGTTGACGATTCAGGCCATTGGCGACAAGGACCACACCCTCGTTATGGGCCTGACTCTGGTCTTTGCGTTCCTGGTCATTCTTGGCAATCTACTAGCCGATCTGTTTTATGCTGTTGTCGATCCGCGAATACGGCTCGATTGACATTCACGAGTGCGGCTTTAGCTTATGGCCGGTGAAGGCGTAACAATTAAAGGAGCGATTGCCGATCCCGCTGCACCCGCTGCACCAGATCGGGATTGGAGCGAACTCCATGCCGCCGCGAAGGCGACCCGCGGCTACTGGAGCCGGGCCGGTAGGCGGTTTCTGCGCAACCGGGTGGCAGTGGCCGCTCTGATTTGCGCATTGCTTATAGTCATTTTCGTTCTTGCAGCACCGTTGATCTCAAGGCACGTAACAGGTTTTACTTACTACGAAAACCATCTTGCGCAAAAATTGATGGCCCCGGGCGAAGATGGCTACATTCTTGGGTCAGACGGAAACGGGCGTGACGTTCTGACGCGCCTCGCCTATGGAGGACGGGTGTCGTTGTTGGTCGCCTCGCTTGCGGCGATGGCGATATTGGTAATCGGAGGCACGATCGGGGCGTCAGCTGGGTTCTTTGGCGGAGTAGTCGATACGTTCCTGATGCGGCTTGCGGACGTGCTGCTGTCAATTCCCACACTCGTTTTGCTGATCCTGGTGTCGTCCTTTTATCAGCCCAGCCCCGTAGCTCTGGCGTTCATCATCGCCAGTGTGAGCTGGGCAGGGGTGTCTCGCCTGATCCGTGGGGAGGTCATGTCGCTCAAGAATCGCGACTTTGTGGATGCAGCTCGAGTGCTTGGGGCATCGAACTCCCGAATTATCGTGAAGCATATCTTCCCGAACGTGGTACCGCTGATCGTCGTGTGGGCGTCGCTGGTCGTTCCAGCGCTCATTCTGGTGGAAGCAACGCTGAGTTATCTTGGACTAGGGGTACGGCCGCCGCAGCCCTCGTGGGGCAACATGCTGCAGGATGCCAAGCAGTTCCTGCGGCAGTCGTGGACGCTGGTGTTCATTCCGGGTTTTATGATTTACCTCGCCGTTCTGAGCATCAACCTGGTGGGGTCCGGGCTGCGCGACGCACTCGATCCCAGGCTCAATCAGTAGCCCGCGGTGGTTCATCAACCATTCGTGACGCGTGCTGACTCGAAGGAAGGCGAATGACCGTCTACATCGTGAGGCGGTTGCTGCAGATGATCCCCCTGATTCTGGGGGTTACGTTTCTGACATTTGCGATTGTCAGTTTCGTGCCGGGCAGCCCGATCAGCTCGATGCAGCTGAATCCCCGTGCGCGGCCCGAGGATCTGGAGCGGATTCGGCAGAACCTGGGTCTCGATCGACCATGGTACGAGCGCTATTTTGTGTGGCTGGGAGATCTGGTTCGGGGCGACCTCGGCCTGTCCTTGTCCAATTTCACTCCCGTCAGTGATCGAATCCTGAGTGTGCTGCCGAATACGTTGCTCCTGACGGCGACGGCCCTTGCGCTGGCACTCCTGATTGCCGTGCCCCTGGGAGTTGCCTCTGCAGTCAGACACAACTC
Source organism: Thermomicrobiales bacterium (assembly GCA_041745115.1). Classification (GTDB taxonomy): domain Bacteria; phylum Chloroflexota; class Chloroflexia; order Thermomicrobiales; family UBA6265; genus JAHBVL01. The sequence goes on along the minus strand of JBGTJM010000104.1, from coordinate 2,368 downwards.
GCTCTTCGACCACGTGACTACCATGCTGGTGACAGCCTTTGCAGCGATACCATCATTCTGGCTGGCGCTGCTGATGATCATTCTGTTTTCGGTCAAGTTCGACGAGTGGGGGTTGCCGTCCTTGCCGCCGCAGGGGATGTATGACCTGCGGGGCAATACTGGACTGCTCGACCGGATCGAACATCTGATCCTGCCGGCGAGTGCGCTGGCGCTGGGACAGATTGCGGGGTGGACGAGATTTATTCGTTCGTCGATGCTGGAGACCATCAATCAGGACTATGTGCGAACAGCGCGATCAAAGGGACTGGCTGAGCGGGCCGTGGTGTACCGTCATGCATTTCGGAATGCAATGCTTCCGCTAGTAACGCTGGTCGGTCTCGCCATCCCAGAGCTGTTTGGAGGCGCTTACCTGATCGAACAGATCTTTGCCTGGAATGGTCTGGGCAGGCTTGCCTACGATGCAACGCAGAGTAACGACTACACGCTCATCATGGGCGCAACGCTCCTGTTTGCAGTCCTGACGATGCTGGGCAACCTGTTCGCAGACGTCGTCTACGCGATTGCTGATCCGCGGATTCGCTACCGATGAGCGAAGCGACCTCACACAGTTTGCAGCAGTCGAGACTGAGCAGACCGACCGTTGGCAATTACCATCGTGCCTGGCGGCGTTTCAAGCGCAATCGCATTTCGATGGTGGCCCTTGCCGTTCTGATGTGCATTGTGGTGTTCGTTGTGTCCGCCGGGCTGCTTTCGCAGTTCGTTACCGGTTTTGACTATCGAGAAAACAATCTGGCCGCAGTTTTGTCCAAACCTGGCGAGAACGGATACATTCTGGGTAGTGACGGCAATGGCCGAGACATCCTGACCCGACTGGCGTATGGTGGCCGCGTTTCACTCATGGTTGCGCTGATGGCGACGATGACCACGCTGGTGTTGGGAACGGTGATTGGGATTACGGCTGGCTATGCTGGAGGGCTCGTCGACGCGATACTGATGCGTTTGGCCGACGTGATTATCTCGATACCGGCGATCTCACTGTTGATTCTGATTTCGGCACTGTACCGACCGGATCAGTACCAGCTGGCGATCGTGCTGGCCCTGATCATGTGGACTGGTGTTTCGAGAATTGTGCGGAGCGAGTCGCTGGGCCTGAGTCAGCGGGATTTCGTCGATGCGGCCAAGATACTGGGAGCTTCGGACGCCAGGGTGGTCTTCCGGCACATGTTTCCCAACGTCCTGCCAACGATCATCGTCTGGAGCTCGCTGGCGATTCCAGTGCTGATCCTGACAGAGGCAAGCCTCAGCTACTTAGGTCTTGGGGTGCGACCGCCAACGCCGTCCTGGGGGAATATGCTTTCTGAGGCACAGCCCTTTTACCGAACCAACTGGACAAATGTATTCTTTCCCGGGTTTGCGATCTTTCTGACGTCGCTTTCCATCAACCTGATTGGGAATGGGCTTCGAGACGCGCTCGATCCTCGCATGGAACGGTAGATTTTGATTCGGCGATTTATCGACTCGGTGAGAATCCGGGAAACGCAACGGCACGGTCGTGACCGATATTCCCAGTGTGGGAGGAACTCTTGAAATCCTGTCCGAACTGTAGTTGGTCGAATGATGACCAGAACCGATTTTGCGAGAACTGTGGCGCGGATTTTGTTGGACTCGAGGCTGCGGGGCGGGCTCCTCAGACTCCCGACTCCACATGGGCTCCACCGCCGCGACTTGACGGAAGTAGTGGTACCCCGCAATCGGCTCAGAACTCATGGGATGTCAGGCCCACGGAGCCGGACTGGCGAATGTCGCCGTTGCCATCTGACGAGTCGGTCAAGCCTCGTGGCCGACGGCTGTGGCTCTGGTTTCTGATTGCGATATTCTCAATTTGTCTGGTTTCCTGCGCGGGTGGGTTTATCTGGCTTGGCTACACAGATAGCGGCCAGAATTTTCAAACCTCGGTCGCCGATCGAGAGACGGAGACTGCGGATAACTAGCTGCCGGGGCTATTCGACCAGATACGTTGTTTCGGACGATACCCAATGCAACTATCTCAGTGGATGACTGTGGCGTCAGCACATGCTGAATCGGGAACGTAGAAAACCGGTGCACGATTGCACCGGTTTTCCTTGACTTTGGCTCTTTGAGCACGCACGGAGCTGCGACCGCTGCTGGTACGGAAGGGGAGTGTGCAGTCGGATTGTGACGGAACGGCTATCTTGCGGCGACGATAGGGGTTAGATCCGCCGAGCACCAGCCACCGCGTTGGTCTGGGTGGCAATCCAGACGGTTATTTCGTGCCAGGTATCCGGAGAGCGGAGCCAAACCGGTTGAAATTCGCCCAGATGCCACAGTTCCGTGCGCATCCCCTGCA
>JBGTJM010000103.1:0-4390 GCA_041745115.1 Thermomicrobiales bacterium | reverse complement strand
CCACGGCAACCCAAATGTGGTGGTCCTTTGCGAAGTTGACAGCGCTCAGCAAGGGTGCTCTTCTGGAATCCTCTGCACAATCCCTGCGAGTGTCAACTCGCGCCCGATACGTTTTGCTACTACTCTAAAGACATCGATGTTAGCGGCGGAATCACTCCTTTGCTGGGTCGCAAACCGTAGGCATCACCCTCCGTGGTGATGCGTCGATCCGCAGATCGACAATGGTGTGAATTTGGTGGCTATGGCCTGGCGGCCATGGATCGACACGGAGGTCGATCCCTACGAGGTGGCTCGTATCCGCAGATCGGCATCGGTGTGACCATGGTGGCTATGGCCTGGCGGCCATGGATCGACACGGAGGTCGATCCCTACGGGGTTTGGCATCGCAGAGGAGATAGTCTGGCATAAAGCGTTGCCGGGTCCACGGTAAAGTCGACAATCGCCGTCGACCGAAGCACTCCGTCGACCGGCTCAACGGGCACAAAATCCGAATCGGTGAGCCGCAGGATCGTCATCCGCCGCTTCTCGGGATCGACGACTCAGTATTCCGGCACACCACCCGCAGCATAGAGGCACCGTTTCTCCACCTCGTCATAGGCCGCACTCGGAGGTGAAAGGATCTCCACCACGATATCAGGAGCGCCAAGCACCGTATGGCCACGGTAGATGCCGAGCCGCTCGTCTCTGATGGCCAGCAGGTCGGGTTGGACCTGATCCCGGCTGGAAAATCGGACGTCAACAGGGGCGGCATAGACCATTCCTGCGCCAGTCTCTGCGATCTCACGAAAAAGCAGAACTGAGAGCCACATCGACAATTCCTGGTGGGTGCGGGAGGGCACTCGCCACACGTAAAGCTCTCCGCCAATGACCTCGCGGCGTTTGCCGTCGTCCGGGAAATGGTCGAGCTCATCAGCGAAGACGGTTCGGGGTTCGATGCTCATGGCTTCGTGCCTCTCCGGGTGCGTCAATCTCGTTCCCAATCATCGGCTGGTGGTTTTCCCGTGTCAAGCGCAACAGGCATCAGGGTCTGCCCTACTTCCCAATGCAGAAGCGGCTGAAAATCTCGGTCAGCACGGCTTCGTCGATGTTTTCGCCGGTGACTTCGCCAACGGCATACAGTGCCGCGCGAACGTCCGTGGCCATCAGGTCGATCGGGAGTCCGGCTGCCCGCGTGGATCTGGCTTCGGCCAGATGATCGCGAGCACGATCGAGCGCGGCCCGCTGCCTGGCCGTGATCAGCGCCGGTTGCGCACCACTTCCCTCTCCTGCCGAAAGCCGCGCCACAATTGCCGTCTCCAGCTCTTCGAGCCCGTTGCCGGTCTGCGATGAGATGGCAACCACTGTGGCTCCCGGCAGGCGATCGATCACGGCCTCTTGCGAGGCACGCTCTGGCAAATCCAGCTTATTGACAGCCACGACGACGGGCATGCTCGTCGAATCGGCACTCGAGAGCCGGTCTGCAAGGAGCCTGGCGACCGCGAGGTCATCCTCCTCTGGCGGCAACGAGCCGTCGAGCACGAGAATGGCGACGGAAGCCGCCGATAGCGCTCGCTGGCTCCGCTCGATACCGAGGCGCTCGACGACATCAGCAGTTTCCGCGATGCCTGCGGTATCGAGCAGCGTGACCGGGATGCCCTGAATGTTGCAGGTTTCGGCGATGACGTCACGTGTTGTGCCAGCAATCGGCGTCACGATTGCCCGTTCGGAACGCAGCAGGGCATTCATCAGACTGCTCTTGCCAACATTCGGTCTACCGACTAGCGCCACCTGAGCGCCCTCCCGATAGAGCATTCCGACTCGTGAGCCCGCAATGATGGCGTCGAGGGCTGCGACCGCTGTCGAAAGATCGGCGTCGATGTCGGTCGATGGAATCTCGTCTTCCGGAAAGTCAGCAGCGGCATCGAGATAGGCCAGCAGACTGACCAGTGCATCGCGAGCCGGCACTATCCGGCGAGTCATGTCACCACGCAGGTCGTCGACCGCCAACTGCAAGCCCTCGGCGGTGCGGGCATCAACGACGTTGAGGACCGCCTCGGCCTGGGTGAGGTCGAGCCGTCCATTCACGAACGCCCGAAGCGTGAACTCACCCGGCTCTGCTTGTCGAGCGCCCTGACCAAGCACCACCCGCAGCGTCTCCTGCACCGGCACCGGGCCGCCATGGCAGGAAATCTCGACGACATCCTCGCAGGTATAGGTGTGCGGGGCGGCCATCCAGATAAGGAGCACTTCATCGATCAGGGTGTCGGTGTGCGGGTCGCGGATCTGGCCGAAGATGACCCGGTGCGACTGGGTGGCTTGCAGGTCGACTGGCTTGCCATCCGGCCTCCTGAAAACCTTTCCTGCAACAGCCGCTGCGTCTGGCCCGCTGATCCGGATGACACCAATGCCACCCGCTCCAGGCGGGGTACTGACAGCGGCGATGGTGGCGAAATCGAGATGCATGAACACTCCGGCAGCGTCTGATTCCCGGATAGCTGAACAAAGTGTATGTGGTCGAACGACCGCTTAGAATCACCAAAGCCAACGATTGAACACCAAAGAGCGTCAAGGTGCGAAACGTTCGAAACAACCTGATCTGGTTGATGCTGATCGCTGTCCTGAGCGGCATTGCTTTCGCGCTAGCTCAACTCGGTCTGCTGCAGGACGATTGGAGCGCATCGCTTTCGGATGAGATTCCCACCAGCGCCACTGCGGCGACGCTGGCGCGGGTGTACGACGGAGACACGATCTCGGCGGAAATCAATGGACAGCGAGAAACGGTCCGGTTGATCGGCATCAACTCCCCAGAAACTGGTGGGAACTTCACAGAAGTCGAGTGTTTTGGATCCGAGGCGACCATCTACCTGCGGTCGTTGATTCCGGTCGGTGCGACGATCTGGCTGGAAAAGGATGTGTCCGAGCGAGACCGATTTGGCCGGTTGTTGCGCTTTGTGTGGGTCGTCGATGCCGATGATCGAGCGCTGCTGACCAATCTCGAGCTCGTGCGGAATGGATATGCCGTCGCCCGAGTCTATCCGCCCGACGATCGCTACGCCGACCTGCTGTCCGATGGGCAGTCCGCCGCCCGATCGAACAATCTCGGGGTGTGGGGAGCGTGCCAGCAGGCGCATCTGCTCAGCGCCGGATAGGATGCGTGTCCGCGGTTTCCATGAACGTTTCGACATCGGACATCTGCGGGATGCCATCGACGCCGATCCCGGTGAGACTGAGCGCTGAAACCGCCGACGCGAACTCGGCAGCCCGAACCGCCGAAATCGATCGGTCGGTGGCTTTGATGAAGAACGCGGCCGCGTACGTGTCGCCAGCACCAGTGTGATCGGCAACATTGACCTTGTACGCAGCGACATGCTCATGATCGCCGCCAAAAATCACGCGCGATCCGTTTTCGCCCATGGTAATGGCGCCGATTCGGCGCGACCCGACCGCTTCCACGGTGTCGCGGCAATCGGCAATCTCTTCATCGCTGACAACGATGCCATCGAGCCCTCCGACCAGCTTCGGCGGCAAACGCAGATGGGTCGTGTGCACACGCCCGCCTGCTGGTTTGGGCCATTCGCGCATCCAACCCTGCGGGGTGGCGCCGAGAAACTCAGCAGTGATGCCACCGGTTTGCTTTGTGTCGATTTCCTGAGCAATGGGTCCCAGGTGAACGATCTTCGCGTTGCGCCAGTGTGGTGGCAAGCCCCGCAGGTCGATCTGGCCCGCCCAGTGGGGCAGCTGCTGGGTACGCCGGCCAGCTACATAGGTGTTGACAAACATGGTGGTGCTGCCGGCATCCTGCACGATGATGCTCAGCTCGTCGGCGAACTGCTCGAGTGACGGAACCTGGTGCCCATGCACGCTGCGCCCGTAGATGCCCCTCGTCAGCACCGCTGTCCGCCATCCCAGCCGCGCCGCGGTCAGTGCGGAATAGAGCGCGGTGCCTCCAAGGACGACCTTGCCATCGGGATGCAGATCGGCACAGATATGCCCGATCACCAGATACTCGGGCGTGCGGGACGACTGCAATCCCTGCTTTGGCCGGGATGCATCCAGTTGCTGCCGGTTCGAGTCCCGGCCCGATCGGGGCTGGCCACTCTGGCGGGGTTGATTTCGCTGCTGAGTCGATTTTGTACGGTCGCCTGAGGTGTCGTCCATCAGCAATCAGGCGATCTGGGCCAGGCGAGGAACGACGGTTATGCGTCGTTCGTGTCCTTCTCCACTGCTTTCGGTTGTCACGTCCTCGTTGCCACGCAGGGTCATGTGCACCACGCGGCGCTCGTTTGGCGGCATCGGCTCGAGCTGCACCGAGCGGCCGCTCCGGGCCACCTGCCGGGCCACCCGCTCCGCCAGTGCAATCAGCGATTCTTCGCGACGGGTTCGATAGGCTTCGACGTCGACAATGATCCTG
>JBGTJM010000102.1:0-2732 GCA_041745115.1 Thermomicrobiales bacterium | reverse complement strand
ATGGAGACCAGATGTCAGACTCGATGATGCAGAAATGGGCCACAACGCTCGCCGGCTTTTCCGTGGTCGTCCAGCCAGGTCAGACCGTAGCGATCCAGGGCGGAACGGCATCGGAGCCGTTACTGCGGGCGCTTTACAAAGAGGTGGTTCAGCGCGGCGGTTTACCCGTCATGCTGCCACTGCTTTCCGGCCTCAACGCAGAGCTTCTCCAGCACGGCGATGACCAGCAACTGGAATACATCACGCCTGTTGAGCAATTCGTCCGCGAACAGGCCGACGTGATCATCCAGGTGATCGCGGAAACGAACACCCGGTCACTCGCCGGAACCGACCCCTCTCGGCAGGCCCATTTTCAGCGTGCCCGCACCGAGCTGTTCAAGGTGTTCATGGAACGCGAAGGTGCCAGCAAAGTCCAATGGACATTGACTCTTTTTCCCACCGATGCCCACGCTCAGGACGCCGAGATGTCAACTGCCGACTATGCCGATTTTGTGTTTCGAGCCTGCAAGCTCCATGAAGATGACCCGGTGGCGGCATGGCAGTCAATGGCAAGAGAACAGCAACGGCTGATCGATTGGCTCGCTGATGCGAAGGAGATCCGGCTAGCGGGACCCGATACTGATCTGAAACTCTCTGTGGAAGACCGCAAGTGGATCAACGCGGACGGGCGCAAGAACTTTCCGGACGGAGAGATCTTCACGGCACCAATTGAGCATTCTGCCAGCGGACACATTACTTACTCATTCCCCGCAGTCTACGCGGGTCAGGAAGTGACGGGAGTGCGCTTGGAGTTCGATGAGGGAAAGGTTGTGAACGCCTCAGCGAGCAAAGGCGAAGACCTGCTCCTCAAACAGTTGGAGATCGACGAAGGTGCTCGATTTCTCGGCGAATTCGCAATCGGCACGAACTTCGACATTCAGCGCTTCACAAAGCAGATCCTGTTTGACGAAAAGATCGGTGGCACCGTTCACCTGGCGTTGGGCGAAACATACCTTGAAACCGGCGGAACGAACACCTCCGCCATCCATTGGGACATGATTTGCGATCTTCGAACCGGTGGCCGTCTCGAAGTCGATGGCAAACCGTTCCTTGTCGATGGCAAAATCGTTGTCTGACGTCCTCCAATGAACAGTGAAGCGCCTGAGTCCATCAAGATCATTCCGACCCTGAGGCCGGTCGACGCCGACGTTTCGATTCCGGGATCAAAGAGCATCACGAACCGCGCGCTCTTGGTCGCCGCTCTCGCTCGTGGCGAAAGTGAGTTGTCAGGGGCCCTGTTCAGCGACGACACCCGGTACATGGCTCAGGCTCTCAATGATCTCGGACTGATTGTTGAGTCTGATTCTGCCGAAAATGCATTCCGGGTCGTCGGCGGCGACGGAACTTTTCCCGCTCGCTCGTCCGACCTTTTTGTGGGCAACGCCGGTACGGCGATGCGATTTCTCACGGCGGCGCTGCCTTTGGGGAAGGGATCGTTTCGAATCGACGGTGTACCCCGCATGAGAAAGCGACCGATCGAGCCACTACTGGAAGCAATGAGAGCGCTCGGAGCCAGCGCCCGCAGCATCGAGGGCACGGGTTGCCCTCCCGTTCAGGTCATTTCGGACGGTCTGCCCGGCGGCAAGGTGAGCATGACGGGTGACCGAAGCAGCCAGTACTTCTCGGCACTCCTGATGGTGGCTCCCTACGCTTCGAAAGGTGTGCAGATAAACGTGCTGGGCGATCTTGTTTCGAAGCCCTACATGCCCATGACAGCTGCAGTCATGAAGGATTTCGGCGTCCACGCAGAGATCGATTCCAACACCTGGAAGGCCTTCGGTGTCTCTCCAGGTCAACGGTACGAGGGCCGATCCTATCTGATCGAGCCTGACGCCTCAAATGCATCGTACTTTTTCGCAGCAGCTGCAGTCACTGGCGGTCGCGTTCGGGTCAATGGACTGGGGCGAAGCTCTACCCAGGGAGACCTTGAATTCGTGTCAGTCCTGGAATCGATGGGAGCAACGGTGACACGGGGTGATCACTTCACGGAGGTTGTTGGCCCTCGCGACGGTAAACTGAAGGGGGTAGACCTGAATCTCAATGCAATCTCCGACACGGCTCAAACGCTGGCCGCAATCTCCCCCTTTGCAGACGGTCCAGTAACAATCCGGGGAATAGCCCACGCCCGTCTGAAGGAAACCGACAGAGTGGCTGCAATGGCGATCGAGCTGCGTCGCCTTGGCCAAACGGTTGAAGAGCGGGAGGATGGGATCGCAATAGTGCCTATGCCAGTAGTCCCTTCTCGCGTCGCGACCTATGACGATCATAGAATGGCGATGAGCTTCGCAATCACCGGCCTGCGTGCTCCGGGTGTCACCATTCTCGATCCCGGCTGCGTCAACAAGACCTTTCCTGATTTTTTCGATAGGCTTCGCATGGTCACCAGCCGTTGATCCAACCTCCTGAGACTTGCAGGACGGCACGTCGTGTCCTTCGGTACACTCTGAGATCGACCGACCCGCAGTGGTCGTTGACGCCTGGTCGTGAACAGTTACGACACTCCCATGCCTGATCGCCCGGTTGACCAAATCGGTTCGAGCCCAAGCCAGGGTGAGCATCGGCCCTGGAAGAGCTGGGGCGTGATGGCTGGCTTTGCACTGTTTGTCTTTCTTTTTAGCGCCTGGGACAGCTGGTCGGAGTTGCGAGCCTCTCCGTTTCACCCTGATGAGTCCCGCTGGATCAATCGCGCCTAC
>JBGTJM010000101.1:0-7621 GCA_041745115.1 Thermomicrobiales bacterium | reverse complement strand
GAGTTGTTCTTCATGTATGAGTTCCAGACCGTCGTGGCAGGTGGGCTTTTCGGTGTCAACCCCTTTGGCCAGCCAGGTGTTGAGGCAGGGAAAAACGCGACCTATGCGCTGATGGGCCGGGAGGGGTATGAGGATCTGCGAGACGAGCTTCTGAGTGGCAGCGAAACTGAGGGGCCTCAGGCGAAGCTGGTACCCAATGTTGATTGAGCGGCGTTGACTGCGGGAGACAATGCTGAATGGATGCGGCCAGCGTTGGACGCGCTGTTTGCGGTGGATGACACCGCGCGGCTGCGCACCTCGATCACCGATCAGGCCGAATTGGGGCGACTCAGAGCAGAGATCACCCGCTCCTTGTCTCAGGTCGACCGTTATCGGGTGCCCGCTGGTGAACGCGGCGACAATCTTATTCTGGCGCTGGTGGCACTCAGGCTGAAGTTCCCCCAGGAAGAGGCCCGGTTGAAGCTGGAGAAGAATCTGCAGCTTCGAAGTGGAGGTCACCCAGCGCAAGATGCGCTAGGGCGCTGAATCATTTGCGTCGCGAATCGCACCGAGGATTTCTTCCGGCGGTGGCGACCCAGCCCGGCGGTAGATGATTTTGCCGTCAAGACCGACCACGATGACGGTGCGGTTGATCGACTCGAGATACGTGCCGGGATTGTCGGGATCGACCTTAAGTGCGCCAAATTGATGGCTGACTGCCAGATCCTCGTCTACAAGCAAATCGAAAGGCAAGCCAAGTGAGCTGCGAAAACGCAGATGGCTATCGGCGTCGCCTGGGTTGACGCCGAACGGTTCAGTATTCAGATTTCGGAACTCTGCAATAGTCTCGCGAACCGCGGACAACTGGTCAGTTCAGCCGCTGGTGAAATCTTTGGGATAGAAGATGAGCAGCAGTCGGCGAACCCCGCGCTGTTCCGAAAGCCGGAGTAGCTCGCCCGTCGAGCCTTTCAACGCGAAGTCGGGCGCCTCATCTCCGAGGTCTGGCACATTGATTTCAGCCATCACGAGAAAGCCTCGATTCAAAAGATTCATTCTGACTGTTGCGCAGTTTACCGCAACAGAGGTCGTTCTTTGCGACAAGTCGTTCCGAGATGAAGTCGGTCGGAGGCTCTTCGACTGTAATCATCAAGGGACAGAAAGCATTCGGTCGAGGGCAATGAGTGCATCACGTTTGGTTTCAGGATCGACCATGATGCGATTCACAACCTGTCCTTCTGCCAGATGTTCGAGTGTCCACAGCACATAGGCAGGGTGCACTCGATACATTGTCGAGCACGGGCAGATCACCGGGTCCAGACAGAAGATCGTTTTGTCGGGCATCTCATGTTGAAGCCGTTTGACCAGATTGATCTCTGTGCCTATCGCCCAGGTCGAGCCAGACGGAGCAGCGGAGACGGTGTCGATGATGAACTCAGTTGAGCCATCGAGGTCTGCACGATCGACAACCTCGTACTGACACTCAGGATGGACAATAACCTGCACGTCTGGATGGGATGCACGGGCCTGCTCGATCTGCTCGACGCTGAATCTGGCGTGGACCGAGCAGTAACCCTTCCAGAGAATGACGGTTGCTTGCCGAAGCTGTTCGGGCGAGTTGCCGCCCATGGGCAGGAATGGATCCCAGACGACCATCCGGTCGTGAGGAATGCCTTTCTTGAGAGCGGTATTGCGACCGAGGTGCTCATCTGGAAAGAACATAATGCGCTGGCCGCGCTCGAAAGCCCAGTCGTAGACGCGCTGTGCATTTGACGACGTACAGACGATTCCGCCATTCCTGCCGCAGAACGCTTTCAGACTTGCTGCCGAGTTCATATAGGTGACCGGGATCACATTCCCGATTCCCAGCGATCTGAGCTCGTCCCACGCGGCGGTAACGTCGTCTGGTTTCGCCATGTCGGCCATCGAACAACCTGCCTCTAGATTGGGCAGAATGACCTGTTGATGCGGTTGACCGAGGATGTTGGCGCTTTCGGCCATGAAATGCACCCCGCAGAAAAGAATGTAATCTGCCTCGGTGCGGGTGGCAGCCTGCTGCGAAAGCTTGAAAGAATCGCCACGGAAATCGGCGAACTGAATGACTTCATCCCGCTGGTAGTGATGTCCGAGGATCACGAGGCGGTCACCGACAATCCGCCTGAGACGCCAGATTTCGGCGTCCCGTTCCTCCCCAGGCATCTTGAAATACTCGCGTGGGATTCGCTCTTGTCGAAGTGGAAGTGCACCGTAGTCGCGGAGTGTGTCATAGGCACCGGTGCCTTCTTCCGGGACGCAGGTTGCGGTGGGAAGCTGCGTATTCTCGAACCATGTATTTGGCTTGGACCCGAACGGCATCTCAGCAAGTGTCAACATCGGCGCTTTTTGCGTTGTGGATGACATCATTGTTTCCAATCATCGAATCTGATTCTGGCTCGGCAGGCAAACTGGCTTTCCAAGTCTCCCCGGATCAGCCTGTGAAAGACTCATGGCTGTTACCGGAGATTCCCAACAGGCTACGGAGTCCTGGAGTAATTGTCAATGTGACACTAAGTAGGTTTTCGCGTGGCATGCTGTGCAGCCTACTGATTCGAGCTCACCCAGATTGTCTACCCGGCTATTATTTGGGCATTGCTTCGAAGGGTGAGCGTTATCAAAGGGGACGTAATGACGATTGCAGCAAACGAGCAGCTGACTCGCGATAAGGTACCAGTCGAAGAGACCTGGGATCTTCGTTCGATCTATGCGAGCGATGACGATTGGGAGGACGAGTTTTCGAGCGCCCCCGCTCTCATTGAAGAAGCAGCGAGTCATCGAGGGGCGTTGGGAGAATCTGCCGAGCGTCTCAGGAAAGCCTTCGAGGACATCAGTGCAGCGAATCTGAGGATCGAGCGACTGGCTGGATACGCCCATTTGCGGCGAGATGAGAATCTGACAGATACGACTCGACAGGCAGCGTACGACCGGGCGATCGGCCTGGCGATCGAGGCTGGTCAAACGCTCGCATTCATCCAGCCGGAGCTGCTTCAGATCGATGAAGAGCGCTTCGATCAACTCACTTCTGATTCTCTTTTGGCTGACTACGGCCACATGCTGCACGACCTCGGCAGGCGGCGGGCGCACACGCGCTCGATTGAAATAGAAGAGCTTCTGGCGCGATCGTATGACGTGGCGCGGGGTGCCCGAGAAGCGTTCGGTGCCTTGAATGACGCGGATCTTGACTTTGGCAAAGTGACGGATGAGGATGGCAACGTCATCGAGTTGACAAGGGGTCGCTATCAGCTGCTCTTGCAAAGCAAGAACCGCGACGTCAGGCAGGAAGCCTATGAGCGGCTGATGGCCGCTTACCAAGGTCACATCAATACGATGGCCGCGCTTCACGCATCATCGGTTCGTACCGATGGTTTTTACGCCGCTTCCCGGAACCATAGTTCGGCGCGGAGCGCCGCGCTGTTTGATGACAACATTCCTGAGAGTGTGTATGACAACCTGATTGCGGCGGTCCGAGAAACCACACCGACGATCGAGCGATTTTTCGAGCTCCGCAAGCGCATTCTGGGACTGAAAGAACTCGCACTGTTCGATCTCTATGTGCCGCTGGCGCCAGAACCTGAGCGACGATATTCGATCGATGAAGCCGTGGATCTCGTTCTGAAAGGGGTAGGAGCGCTCGGGAGTGACTACGTTGCTGACCTGAGGATGCTCTTCGACAGCCGGATTGTTGACTGGCACGAGACGAAGGGCAAAGACTCTGGAGCCTATTCCTCCGGGGTGTATGGCTCACTGCCGCTCATCCTGATGAACTGGAACGGCACGCTCGACCATGTCTTTACGCTGGCGCATGAGGCCGGGCATGCGATGCACTCCTACTACGCATCGCAATCTCAGCCGTATCACTATGCACACTATTCGCTGTTCGGCGCTGAAATAGCCTCAACTGTGAATGAAGTGTTGTTGACCTGGGAGCTGTTGCGCTCCATGCCAAATGACGCCCTGATCGAGCGGTTCAGCATTCTGGATCGGTTTGCCGATGCAATTGCCGGTACTCTCATCCGCCAGACGATGTTTGCTGATTTCGAACAGCAAACGCACGAAATGGTGGACGCTGGATCGCCTCTGACGGTCGAGACATTGAGCTCCACGTACGCACAATTGCTGGATTTGTATCGACCTGGTGTCCGGAATGACGATGCCGCGCGCATCGAATGGGCGCGAGTCCCGCATTTCTATCGCGGCTTCTATGTTTTCCAATATGCAACGGGCATTTCGGCGGCAATCGCGCTGGCAGAGGCAATTGGGGGGAGCGGCGAGACGAGCCGCGAGCGCTATCTGGACATGCTCAGGGCAGGTGGATCGGATTATCCGATTGCCCTATTGCAGAGGGCGGGAGTCGATCCGACGACTGGCGAGTCGGTTCGGGCCGCACTCCGCGTGTTTGGCGAAACCATCGACGAAATGGAGCAAATTGCTGATCGGGCTGGATTTCTGGACGGTGCAGCGCGGGCCTGAAGGTGACTGATCGCTTCGCTCATCCGAAGATCAGCGGGTTTGGCCAGTCGGTGTTTTCCGAGATGTCTCAGTTGGCGCGTGAAGCCGACGCGATCAACCTCGGCCAGGGTTTCCCTGACTTTCCGGGGCCTGAGTTTGTCAAAGACGCGGCAATTTCTGCGATCAGGGCGAATCGCAACCAGTACGCCGTCAGCTATGGAGAGCCAGCCTTGCGGATGGCCGTCGCGAGGGCGTGGAGAGGCGGTATTGGGCAGGATATCGATCCTGATACTGAGGTCACCGTGACCTCAGGAGCCACCGAGGCCCTGTACGGAGCGATCCAGGCATTTGCCGGTCCGGGAGATGAAGTCATTGCGCTCGAGCCGTTCTACGATTCCTATCCGGCAGCTGTGAGACTCGCTGGAGCGGACTTCGTGCCCGTGCGCATGACTCCGCCGGCATGGCAATTGCCGGTCGATGCAATCAGGGCGGCCATTACGCGAGGCACCAGAGTCATCATCCTGAATACGCCGCACAATCCAACCGGGCGAGTGTTTACCCGGCTCGAGCTGGAATCCTTGTCGGAACTCGCGATTGAGCACGATCTTCTGGTGCTGACCGATGAAGTTTACGATCGCATTCTTTTCGGTGATGCGCGGCATGTTTCCATGGCATCGCTGCCCGGAATGTGGGATCGCACGCTCACGGTCGGATCCACTGGCAAAACGTTCAGCATGACCGGGTGGAAGATTGGCTATGCGATAGGGCCTGATTACCTGAATCGATCGCTACGGGCAGTCCACCAGTTCGTGACGTTCGCCACCGCCACGCCGTTTCAGGTTGCCATGGCGGACGCGTTGACTATGTCGGAGCAATCCGGGTATTACGAAACGCTTCGCAATGAGTATGCCGGTCGCAAGCGCATACTTTCGGATGCAATGACTGCCGCTGGACTCGAACCCCTGACAATTCAGGGGAGTTACTTTCTGACGGCCGACGTGTCGTCGTTCGGTTTCGAAAGCGATATGGCATTTTGCAGATGGCTTGTGAAGGTGGCTGGGGTGGCTGCCGTACCACCCTCAGCCTTCTATCTGAGACCCGCGTCAGCTCCGATGATGGCGCGGTTCTGCTTTGCCAAGTCGCATGAAACACTGCAAGAAGCAGGACGACGGCTGGCACAGATGCCGAATGCTGGAAGTGCCTCTGTAGCGGCTCAGGGTGCGCTGGAATAGTGCGGTCGGGGCATCCAGGCACTCTGCTGCGGCGAATCGACGACCAGAATCGTGCGCAAGTGATGATCTGCTGCTCCGGAAATGTACATCCCCATTTCCGCCCCCTCCCTCAGGTACTCCAGTTTTTCGATGGTAATCACATCGCCGGGAGCGAGCACCGGTATTCCGGGCGGGTAGGGTATGACGAGCTCTGCTGAAACCTCGCCGATCGACTGGGCCAGGGGTATCGCCCGGGCTGGAGAGAAAAAGGCGTCTCGAGGGGACATTGCCTGGATGCCGGGTGAAATGACTGCCCCTGATGAACGGCGACTCGCGCCGCGGTGGCCGTTCGAATGGATGGTAGTGCGGGCGTCGAACGACAACGACTCGAATGCAGCTACCAGCCGGTCGACACTCTCGGCGGTGTCGCCAACCGTAATGAGGCAAACAATGCCAGATGAGTCGCTCATCTCGGGATTGATGGAGAACTGGTGTCTGAGCCTTTCCTCGACATCGAAGCCGGTCAAACCGAGGCTGTGGACATCGATGACCAGCTTTGTGAGGTCGTAGTGCTCGATTCCGAGGCTTTCTCCATCGAGTACGCCTACTCCTGGAATCGCTTTAAGGCGTTGCCGAGCGTCTTCGGCGAGGCTGATCGTACGATCGAGCATCTGGTGGCCGTGCAGCACCATCTGGCGCCTGCAGGCGTCGATGGTTGCCAGGATGAATGCGGCAGGACTGGTGGTCTGGGACATGCCAACAGCTGCTGCGACCTTGCCGGCATCGACGCGAGTGCGTTTGATGTTGAGGATGGCTGACTGGGTGAAGGCTCCGAGTACCTTGTGCGTACTTGCGACCGCGCCGTCAGCGCCGGCTTCCATGGCCGAAACGGGAAGGGCCGGGTGAAAGTGAAAATGAGGTCCCCACGCCTCGTCCACATAGAGTGACGCGTTGTGATCGTGAGCGATCCTGGCGATTTCGGGCAGGTCAGAAGCGACTCCGCAGTAGGACGGACTCACCAGGATGACGAGGCGGGCGTCGCGATGGGAAGACAGTGCAGAGGCGATTTCGGCGGGATCGACGCCGAGGCCAATGTTCAATTGGGGATGAAGTCTCGGCGCGACGTAGATGGGTTTGGCTCCAGAGTGAATGAGGGCCACCATCAGCGACTTGTGCACGTCACGGGCGACGATCACTTCGTCGCCCGGTTTGACGGTTGCCAATAGAAAGGCGAGGTTTCCCGTGGAGGAGCCATTGACCAGATAGAATGTTTCGTCCGCACCCCACGCATCAGCCCCGAGTTCCTCGGCCTTGCGCCATGTCTCCCAGGAAAAGTGAATGCTATCGGCCCCGCCGCTGACCGGGATATCCGACGCAAAGGCGTTTGCGCCAAAAAGCTCGATCAAGTCGGGGTCCATTCCGGAACCCAGTTTGTGGCCAGGCGTGGAGAACGGTAGCATCTGCCGTTTCCGATAGTCGGCGATACCTTCCAGTAGCGGCGCTCGATGATGGTCGAGGCTGCCATCGGCGCAACGGTTCGAAGGCTCGAACGCTGGTTCGATCAACTGGTGAGGCGCGTTGACGACAAGATCAACCAAAGAAAGCACCTTTTGTTCGAGGAGGGCGCGGGCATCAACAATCAACCACGCGTGCTGTCATTTTCGCCGATGACGCATTCCGCCGGTTAGCTGCCATATGCACAACGGGGATATTCTGCATTGTGCAGTCAGCACAAGTCTGGTTGCGGAACTACCCTCGCTCGAAATACCGCTGGAGCTCCCAGTCGGTGACCGCACGATCGAACGTGCTTTGCTCTACTACTGCTGCGTTCAGGTAGTGTGCCCAGACAGTCTCGCCGAACGCGTCTCTGGCCAACTGGCTGGCCTGCCATTCGTCGATCGCCTCGCGCAGCGACGACGGAACACGAGAACAGTCAGATGCCTCATACC
>JBGTJM010000100.1:0-6860 GCA_041745115.1 Thermomicrobiales bacterium | reverse complement strand
CGGATCGACGTTTAGAAAACAGCGACGGCAGAGATCGGCCGGTTCGGGTGTTATCGAACAGGAGCAATCAGTGAGCTACCAGGCAGAGGAGCGCTACTGGACGGATTACCTGCGCATCGCACTTCCGATCGCTGGACTCCTCCTCTTATTGGGAGTGTTCTGGTATTGGGCCAGTTCGTTCATCGGTGACGATACCAACAATGACCCAACGACTCCGATTGCCGAAGTCGTGACAACCCCGATCACCGCAGAGTCCCCCACTCCAACGATTGCAGATGTTGTCACGATTCCAGTCCAAACAATGGCGCCAACGCCAGAGGACGTTGAGCCGACGCCCGCATCGGATCCCACTCAGGCGACTGACACCGAGGAACAGCCAACGGAAGGCACCTTTATCGAAGGCGACCGCGTGGTCGTGAGAGAAAACGATGTGCGAATGCGGGCAGACCCGACCACTCAGGGTGAGATTGTCGAAACCCTCGCCCAGGGTACCGAGTTGGACATTCTCAGTAGCTCTCCAACCGACGCAGATGGATACAACTGGTGGAATGTGGAAGACCCCCTGACTGGAAATGTCGGCTGGGTCGCCGAAGAGCTCGTAGAAATCCCATAGCATCGGCACTGCTGACCGAGCCGGTCGGGCAGCGGCGTTCGATCTCTCGTTCACTTCGATCTTCTGATGGTACACTGATCTATGGCCCGACGCACGTCGGGCCATTATCTGGCAAGCGTCAGGACCGAATTTCGGGCGTGCCGGCAATGCAACGGGGTTGCCGGTCCGAATCGGGTTGAATGGCGCTGATGACTAACGACGTAAAGGAGGCCCACCCGTGTCTGTTCCCATGCTGTCCGGAACTCCGGACGAAATCATGCAAACCATGCTAAACGCTGGTGTCCATTTCGGGCATCAGTCCAAACGCTGGAACCCAAAAATGAAGCCGTACATCCACTCAGTGCGGAACGGCATTCATATTCTCGATCTCGACCAGACGCTGCCAATGCTCCACGACGCCAGCGAGCTCGTCAAGAGCCTCACTGCCACTGGCGGCAAGATTCTTTTTGTCGGCACCAAGAAGCAGGCTCAGGAAATCGTTGCGCGTGAAGCGCAGCGTTCTGGCCAGTTCTACATCAACAGACGTTGGCTCGGCGGCACCCTCACAAACTTCGTCACTATCCGGCAGCGACTGAAGCTACTGAAGGATCTTGAGCGCCAGGACCTGTCTGGCGAGCTCGACCTGTTGCCCAAACAGGAAGCAGCTGGCAAGCGAGGCGAGCTCGAGCGCCTGCAGCGCACACTCGGCGGCATGCGGGACATGATCCAGCTTCCAGGTGCGCTGTTTGTCATCGACATTCGCCGCGAGCATCTCGCTATCGCCGAGGCCAAGAAGCTCGGAATTCCGATCATCGGTATGGCCGATTCGAACGCAGATCCCGATCAGATCGAATACCTGATTCCGTCGAACGATGACGCCATCCGATCGGTCCGGCTTATCACCGCGGTTATTGCTGATGCAGCCTCCGCAGGAGTACTTGAGCACGAAAGTGTCGCCGGATTCATTGACGACGATGGCGAATCAGCTTATCCGGAGGAGCAGGCCGCGGTAGACGCGCCGACTGCTGGCGCTCTTGACACGTCCGGCCCCGAGCCGAACGCTGCGCCTTCTGTAGAGCAGGCGTAGCCCGTCATCCGTGACAGCGTATATCCAACGCCCCGCCGTCGCTATCGTTCCGCGGGGAACCCTTGTTTGAGTTTGAAGTCAATCCCGGAGTGATGAGAAGATGACTATTAGCGCAGCACAGGTGAAAGAACTGCGAGACCTCACCGGCGCAGGAGTTATGGAATCGAAGCGAGCCCTGGTGGAGGCTTCTGGCGATCTCAGGAAAGCCGAAGCAATCCTCATGCAGCAGGGCGTTGCCAAGGCCGAAAAGAAAGCGGGAAGAGCTGCACAGCAAGGCATTGTTGAGCCGTATGTTCATGGCGGCGGTCGCATAGCAGCCCTGGTCGAAGTCAACTGCGAGACCGACTTTGTAGCGCGAACAGAGGACTTCAAGGCACTCGCCCACGACGTCGCGATGCAAGTTGCGGCAATGGCTCCGAGATACGTTTCAGCCGAAGACGTTCCCGAGGCTGAGTGGAGCGATCTGGAGCGTGAGTTTGGCGACAGAAAACGGGCTACCGAAGCCGTCTGTCTGCTCGATCAGGCATTCATCAAAGACCCGAAACAGACGGTTCGCGATCTCAACAAGACGGCCATTGGCAAGCTTGGCGAAAACGTGATCATTCGCAGGTTTGCCCGATTCGAGGTGGGCGCCGATCATCCCGCGATAGAAGAGTCAGGTTCCGAGTAACCGACGACGTTTGCATTCCTGGCTCGCTTCCACACAGCGCGGGCCTCGCAATCGTCGAATCGCGCAAAAGATGAAGGATCAATAACGTGTCCGCCACGTACTCACGAGTGCTCCTCAAACTCAGTGGTGAAGCACTCATGGGCGATGCTCACTATGGCATTGATCCGGCTGTCGCAAACGCGCTCGCCGATCAAATCCGACTCGTCGTTGCCCAGGGAGTCGAGATCGCAGTAGTCATAGGCGGTGGAAACATCTGGAGAGGCCTGGCCGCCAGCAGTAAGGGCATGGATCGCTCCACTGCCGACTATATGGGTATGCTGGCGACAGTGCTCAACGGACTGGCTCTCCAGGACGCGCTCGAATCCGTTGAAGTCCACACTCGGGTCATGACCGCGATCGAGATGAAGGAAGTCGCCGAGCCATATATCCGGCGACGCGCCATTCGGCATATGGAGAAAGGTCGCGTGGTGATTCTGGCCGCGGGCACCGGCAATCCCTACTTCACCACGGACACTGCTGCAGCGCTTCGCGCGCTCGAGCTCGATGTTGACATCCTGCTGATGGCCAAGAATCTTGTCGATGGTGTCTACACTGGTGATCCTCACAAAGACCCTGACGCCAGGCGATTTCGAAGCATCTCCCACCAGGATGCAATCGAACGTGACCTGCGAGTCATGGATGCCGCAGCTCTATCCCTTTGCCGAGAGAACAACCTGCCCATACTCGTTTTCAATGTGACCGAAAGAGGCTCGATCTTGAAAGCAGTACAGGGGTCGAGTGTTGGTACTCTTGTCTCTATGGGCGCCACCGAACTCGATTAGTAGGCACCCCTCAGGTCGAGCAGCTCACGGCAGCTCAGAAGTCGATGCGAACGGAGGTAGAACCGTGATCAAGGAAACGATAGCCGACGCGGAATCACGCATGACCAAATCCCTGGAGTCACTGCATCGCGATTTGAACACCGTACGTACCGGTCGTGCCTCCCCATCTCTGCTCGACCGGATTCAAGTCGACTACTATGGAACGCCCACTCCCCTCAATCAGATGGCAGGAGTATCGGTCCCGGAGGCCAGATTGATCGTGATCCAGCCTTGGGACAAAGGTGTCATTCCCGATATCGAAAAGGCCATCATGAAATCCGACCTGGGCATTACCCCATCAAATGATGGGCAGGTCATTCGCATCGCAATCCCTCAGCTCACAGAGGATCGCCGCAAACAACTCGTGAAGGTGGTGCATTCGCACGTCGAAGATGCGAAGGTCTCTGTCCGCAACGTGCGGCGCGATTCAATGGGTCAGGTCCGCGAGCTCATGAACGAAAAACTCATCTCTGAAGACGACGAACGCCGCGCAGAGCAGCAGATCGAGGATCTCACCAAACGGTTCGTCGAGGAAGCGGATAAAATCGGAAAAGCGAAAGAGCAGGAAGTGCTCGAAGTTTAGCCACATCCCCCAGTCAGCTGATTCCAGGAACGCTGATTGGCGCTCACGAGGCTTCGCATGGGTGCAGACCTTTACCAGTTTCCTGATGTTCCCAGACACGTTGCCATCATCATGGATGGAAACGGGCGTTGGGCCGCTCGCCAGGGCCTGCCACGCATCGTCGGACACGAGCGAGGGACTGACAACATCCGGCGTATCACCGAAGCGGCCGCGGAGCTCGGTATTCAATACCTCACCCTCTGGGCATTCTCAACCGAAAACTGGCGTCGCCCTGCGGAAGAAGTGAGCGGTATCATGCGGCTGCTGGGTGAAGCACTCGAGCGCGAAACCCTTGAGCTACACCGGCAGGGCGCACAGTTGAGGCATATTGGCAGTCTTGAGGGCCTCGCTCCCGATCTTCGCAGAGCCGTTGAGGACGCCATCGAACTCACACAGCACAACTCCCGGCTCATTCTCACCCTCGCATTTGACTATGGTGGCCGCCGTGAGCTGATTCATGCCATCCGGGAATTGATCGAGTCCGGAGTTGAACCAGACGACGTCGATGAAGAACTGATCGGTCGACACCTGTTCACGAATGATTTGCCCGATCCTGATCTTGTCATTCGGACGTCTGGCGAATACAGGATGAGCAACTTCCTGATCTGGCAGGCAGCGTATGCAGAGCTGCATTTCAGCCCGGTGTACTGGCCCGACTTTGGACCTGAGAATCTCAGAGAAGCAATCGACGACTATGCGCGACGCGAACGACGCTTTGGCCATGTCTCGGCCGAAGCCGCTGCGCAGTTGATCGGCCACGGAGGATCCGTGTGAAACAGCGCTCTCAGAGCGCAATCGGCATCGCTCTCGTCGGCCTGCTCCCAGCGATTCTCGGCGGCCCCGTCTGGACAATCGCCATCACGGTTCTCTGTCTGGTCGGATTTCACGAGTTTCTGGCTATCGCCGGTCGGCTCTCGCCCGACATCAAACCGTTTGGGTTTGCGCTCCTGCCACTATTCGCCGTCGCTGCCGTCATCGACCGTTCCGATCTCGCCATTCTTGGTGCTGTTTCGCTGGCATTCATGTTGCCGCTGGCCGAAGCCACCCTCCGTTCCGATCTTCGCGGCTCGGTGACCGACTGGGCGCTGGCAACTGCAGGGACAATCTACCTTGGAGTACCGATTTACGCCGCAATCGAACTTCGATCGATGCCCGGGCCGGTCGACGCATCATGGCTATCCGATTTAGCCGATACCCTTTCGTTCGGATGGGATGCAAACCCTCGCGGGCTCGCCTGGCTCACCAGCATCATTCTGATGACCTGGATGGCGGATTCGTTCGCATACCTCGTCGGTCGCCAGTTCGGCAAACACAAGTTCTCACCTGTCGTGAGCCCGAACAAGAGCCTGGAGGGTCTCGCTGGTGGAATCGCAGGTGCTGCGGCAACAGGTGCAATCGTCTTCCTGCTGTTTGGCATTGACGATCGCTGGTGGATCGGTCTCGCGCTCGGAGCCATCCTCGCAGTCGTAGGACTCTTTGGTGACTTGTCCGAATCCGTGCTCAAGCGACAGGCGGGAGTGAAAGACAGCAGCTCCCTCATACCTGGTCATGGCGGGATGCTGGACCGACTCGATGCGCTCCTGTTCACATTCGTCGCCGGGCTCTACCTGGCAATCCTTGTCGATCACTATGTCCTGTAGCTTGACTGAACGGTTCTGTGCCCATGGCGCCTGATCACTCGACAACAGGTGTTGCCATCATTGGGTCGACTGGCTCGATCGGCACGCAGACCCTGGACGTCCTAGATCATCTTGCGCATAGCTTCACCGTTGTGGCCCTCGCCGCCGGGACAAACCAGTCCCTCCTCGCCGAGCAGGCGGGACGTTTCCATCCCCAGCTTGTGGTCACACAGAATCCGCCAGAGCCGTCGAGTTCATTCCCGGTCGGTGTGGAAGTTGGCTACGGCCCTGAAGGCCTCATTCAGGTTGCAACGCACCCTGCCGCCGATATTGTGGTGGTCGCCAGCGCCGGCCACGCTGCCATCGAGCCAACCCTTGCCGCAATCAACGCTGGCAAAACCGTGGCTCTGGCCAACAAAGAAGCTATCGTCTGCGCCGGCGAGTTGATCATGGCTGCGGCTCGGCAGGCCGGCGTGACAGTTCGACCGATTGATAGTGAGCACAGCGCCATCTGGCAATCGCTCGACGGCGCCGGCTCTCGAATAAACCGCCTGATCCTGACGGCTTCGGGCGGGCCATTTCGCACATTGCCGCTCGATGAGTTGCCTACAGTCACGATCGAGCAAGCGCTCGGCCATCCGACCTGGCAAATGGGCCAGAAGATCACCATCGACTCTGCTACCATGATGAACAAGGGCCTGGAGCTGATCGAGGCCCACTGGCTCTTTGATGTCGATTACGACCACATCGATGTCTTGATCCATCCTGAAAGCATTGTTCACTCAATTGTTGAATACGAAGACGCCAGTCAGATAGCGCAAATGAGCCTGCCGGATATGCGTTTACCCATTCAGTTCGCGCTGACCTACCCACGTCACGTGCCGGGTCTCAGCCAGCCTCTCCGTCTTGAAGACATCGGCACGATTACCTTTGCTGCCGTCGAAGCAAACCGCTATCCAGCGCTCAACCTTGCACGAGAGGCCGGCCGCAGTGGCGGCGCATATCCAGCTGTGCTTAGCGCCGCAGACGAAATCGCGGTCGATGCCTTTCTGCAAGGAAGGATCGGCTTTACGGACATTGTCGACGTAGTCGATGAAACGCTGAACCGCCACTCCGGCGGCGCGTGCAGTTCCGTAGAGGGAATCATCAGTGTCGATCACGACACAAGGATCGCAGCCAAGGAAATCGTTCGCAGAGTTTCGACCAGAACACGTTAGCACAGCGTCAGCGCCGAAATCTGCTCCACCCCACATTTCTGCAACGTGATGGCACACTCACTCACTGTAGCGCCAGTCGTAAACACATCGTCCACGAGCACAACTCGTTTCATGCTCACGTCAAAGTCACCTCTCAAAGAGAATGCGCCTGCGACGTTTGCTGCTCGCTCTACCGCACTCAGACCCACCTGAT
>JBGTJM010000099.1:0-2210 GCA_041745115.1 Thermomicrobiales bacterium | reverse complement strand
GGCTGGGATGTCTGGATCGAGATTCGGGACGGTCTTTGCTCCTGGAAGCGGTCGATCGGTCGTGATGGATTTGGCGGAGTGGCCCAGCTCCTCACAGATCAGATCGACGGCGTGCTCGGCGAGGCTGCGATGGGTGGTGAGCTTGCCGCCGACGATTGTGTGCAGGCCGCTTCGTTGCGGTGCATGGTTGACGAGGAAGTGGCGTCGAGTGATGCCTGCCGCTGACTTGTCACCCGAGAAGGGGAGTGGCCGTACACCTGAGTAGGCGAACAGGAGGTCGTCCCTGGCAAATCCCGCGCCGGGCAGCAGCGCATCTGCTTCCGCGAGAAGGTATTCGACGTCAGCATCCGTTGGCAGGACGTTGTCGAGATCGCCGGAGTAATGGGTGTCGGTGGTGCCGATCATTGTCAGCGAGTTCCACGGGAGAATGAAGAACGCTCTACCGTCGGATCTGGACTCGGCATAGACTGGAGTCACCGGCTTCCCAGCATCCGATTCGAGGAAGATGTGGGTTCCTTTGGTGCCACCAATCAGCGGTGGATTGTCCGGATTGTCGAGAAGGCGATCGACCCATGGCCCGGCGACGTTCACGATCGCGGGGGATCGGACAGAAAACCGGGCGTCTGACGTCAAGTCGGTAACTTCTGCTCCTGCCGTGACGAACCCGTCGGCAACGATGCGCTCTACTCTGGCGTAGTTCATGACGACAGCACCATTGCTTACCGCATCGATCAAGTTCTCGATGACCAGCCGCTCTGGAAATGTTGCCTGCGCGTCGTAGTAGGCGGCTGCGGCCTCGAGACCAGTTCGGTCCAGGTCGGGTATTCGCTCTATGGCTTTGGACGTGGACAGCATCGAGTGACGGGGCAGCGACGAGTCGAGCGAGAGTAGATCGTAGAGCGAAAGACCGGCGCGGATGGTCCATGGCCCACGCTTCGAATGGCTGTAGATCGGGATGTGCAGCTGAATTGGCTGCACCAGATGAGGCGCATTCCGCAGCAGTCTTTCCCGCTCAGCAAGCGATTCTCGAACCAGGCCGAACTCGCGGTATTCGAGATATCGCAGGCCGCCATGTATCAAACGGGTGGACCAGCTGGTGGTCCCGGACGCAAAGTCGCTCTTCTCGAACAAGGCGACGGAGAGCCCTCTGAGCGCGGCATCTCTGGCAATAGCCGCGCCGTTGATGCCTCCGCCAATTACTATCAAATCGAAGGAACGATCATCGAGGTCTGAGGCTGAGGGTCGCTGCATTGGATCGTCCAGAAGTGTGCAATGAGGAGACCTGACCGCGATTCGCTGCACTCAACTATGCACGAACGAGCGAGGATTTGTTCGTCGCTCGCGCAGTTGCGACAGACTGGATGCACAATATCACTTGATATTCGAGTTAGTCGAATGGAGCTATGGCTTTGACGTTCGAGGGAAAAGCGGCACTTGTTACTGGCGCGGCTAACGGTATCGGCCGTGCCATTGCGAAGCGGTTGCTCGATGATGGTGCGTCCGTGGTGGGGCTGGATATCGAACGAGAGAACATCGAGAATCTGGGAGAGCAGCTCGGTGCGGATGGTGACCGATTTGTGCCGGTGGTTGGTGATGTTTCGAATCGGTCCGATGTGCGGGAAGCCGTGGCCGAGACGGTTCGGCACTTCGAGTCGCTTGATATTCTGGTCTCCAACGCTGGCATAGCTGATGCCGATCCGTTTCTGGAAATTTCTGACGAGTCGTGGGACCGAATCATCGGGATCAACCTTTCAGGGGCTTTCTACTGTATTCAGGAAGCCGCAAGGGTCATGGCTCTGGCGGGACGGGGTGCTATCGTGGTGACCTCGTCGACCAACGGGTTCTACGTCGAGTCGAACCTGGCACCGTATAACGCGTCCAAGGGTGGCGTGGACGCGCTGATACGTTCGGCTGCAATCGATCTGGCGTGGCATGGCATACGGGTGAATGGCATTGCCCCGAGCATGGTGAAAACGCGAGCTGCGTTTATCACGTCGGACGCTGAAGGTTCGGTGGAGTATCTGAAACGGGTGCCGATGGGACGGTTTGCCGATCCGGAGGAGATCGCGGCAGCTGCCGCGTTCCTTGCTTCGGACCAGGCGTCGTATGTCACGGGTCAGACCATCGTGCTCGACGGGGGACTTACACTCGGCATTGACTTGCCGCTTCCCTCAGCGCCATTGCCACATTCGGCAAAGGACGATGGGACT
>JBGTJM010000098.1:0-9264 GCA_041745115.1 Thermomicrobiales bacterium | reverse complement strand
GACCGAATTCATCAGGCGCCTGAATGCGCACGCTTCTCAGTCAGTCTCCAGGCAGCGATTCATCCTAAATGCGAATTCGCATCTCGTCTCGCACGGAGCGAAAAGCCGCAAGCCGCACGTCGTCCCTTCCCTGAATCTAGCGGCGGCACGCGCTCAATACACAGCACGAAGACCAAAATGACGCTGGCATCCCTGTTCGGCACCTGGCGCGCTGAAAGTATCAAACCCTTCACCGCATGCCCGGAATTGCCAAGCAACCCACAAATATGAGCAGGTGCTGACAATCAGCTAATCTTGGGGACGCCCGATTCTATTGCACCAGGCGTCACTGTTTGTGCGATTCGGTTCCCGTTTGGTAGATGAGTTCCCCTAACGCTCAAGTGAGACAATTCAGGCGGTATCCGTTTCGAGGTCAATGCGCGGAAAGAGTGGCTCAGCCTTTCCGACACGTGAAAAGCGATCCGCTCCCCAGCTATCTCTTTCGACCCAATCCCCATCCCGAAGTGGCGACAGGCCCAACTGAGCGAGGATCTTGTCCGAGGTCGATGGAATATACGGTGCCAGGAGCACAGCCGCCATGCGTGTCGCTTCCGCAGCGGACCACAAGGTCATGTCCAGAACGGCAGCGCTGTCGGGATCTTTTGCCAGCTTCCAGGGCTGCCGCTCTTCGATGTACTGATTCGCCCGCCTCACAAGTTGCCATATCGCGTCGAGCGCATCGTCCAGATCCCAGATTTCGATGAGCGCCTCAGCCTGAGAACGACTTGCCTCTGCTGTCTCCCGCAATTCTCGCTCAAAGTCGCCCGAATCAGGCGGCTGTGAAATCACTCCATCTCGATATCTGCCGATCATCGAGACGACTCGGTTCAGCAGATTCCCGAGATCGTTGCCCAGATCGTTGTTGTACCGACCAATGAGATTGCGCCGGGAGAAATCGCCATCCGATGACAGCGAAACATCGCGCATCAGGTAGTAGCGGATAGGATCAACTCCGAACTCTTCGACAAGGTCGACGGGATCGATGATGTTGCCCGTCGTTTTGGATATCCGCTTCCCTTCGAGCGTCATGAATCCATGCACTACGATCCTGCGGGGCAGCGCCAAACCAGCTGACATCAGCATCGCCGGCCAGTAGAGGCAGTGAAACCGGGTGATGTCTTTGCCGATCACCTGGGAGTCAGCAGGCCAGAATGCTTCGAACTGCTCAGCGTTCTCAGGGAATCCAATCGCCGTGATATAGGTCGTGAGTGCGTCGAACCAGACATACATGACATGCGATGGGTCGCCTGGCACAGGTATTCCCCACGAATCATGTCCGTCTCTCACCTGCCGCGATACCGAAAAGTCCTTCAACCCGCTATCGAGCAGCGCCACCATCTCTGGGCGCCAGACATCCGGGGTAACAAACTCAGGATGAGTGTCAAAATGCTCGCGGAGAATATCCGTGTACTTACTCAACGCGAAGAAGTAATTCTCCTCTTCGAGCCAATCCGGCTGAATCGAAGGATGGTTCGGGCACCTGCCGTCTACCAGATCGTGGTCGGTGTAGTAGTTATTGCAATTCGGGCAGTACCAGCCCGCATACGTTGCCTTGTAGATGTCTCCGTTGGCCCGCGCCCGTTCGAATAACTCAACGGATGCCTGCTGATGACGCGGTTCGGTTGTGCGTGTCCATGAATCGACGCTGATATCCAGCGCGTCCCAGGCCTTACGGAACGCCACGTCCATCTGGTCGGTCCAGTCTTTCGGCGACATGTTGTTTTCGATCGCGGCACGCACGATGTGCTGGCTATTCTCATCCAGCCCCATGCAGAACGCCGTTGTGTCGCCCAGTAGTCGATGATACCTAGCGACCACATCTGCGGCGATCTTCTCAAGCGAGTGTCCAATGTGCGGCGCCCCGTTTGGATAGTCAATCGCCGTTGTGACGTAGAACGTTTTCTCGCTCAAACCTCAGCCTTCCCAATCTGAAAAACAACCTGATTTCGCACCGGATGCTGCGCGGTCTGCCTTGTCGAGATTCGCCGCACTGCTGGTCAGTCGGCAGCGGTCGCTTCGACGTCTGCGCCGCGGGCCAGTGCATAGTACTTGGCGTCTGGATGATGCACCACCAGAGCTGCAGTGGTCTGCTCCGGATCGAACTGAAAACCGTCCGTTAAGGTTACCCCTATCGACTTACCATCGAGCAATGCGTCAACGATCAGGTGCTGCGACAGATCCGGACAGGCTGGATATCCCCACGAGTATCGTTTCCCTTGCTCCGACCCGATGGCCAGCTCAGCTCTCACCCGCTGATGAGCGTATTCGGCAAGCCCTTCTGCGGTCTGCACACTCAGCCCATGACTGAAATAGCTGGCCGCATACTCACCGGTCGATTGCAGGTGCTCAGTTCGATCAGATGCACCTGAACCCACCGTGACCAGTTGAAACACCGCAACATCTCGTTTGCCGGCTTCGATCGGCGCGAAATAGTCTGCAAGACAGAGTCGTTCTCTGGCAGGCTGCCGCGGGAAACTAAACCGGGCAATCTCTACCTTCTGATTCGACGGATCAAAGATCACAAGCTCATTGCCGGCACTGTTGGCAGGAAAATACCCATATCGCACCTTCGGGGCCAACCAGCCGGTCGCTTCAGCTTCCTTCTGCATCACCGCCAAACGTGGGAGAAACTCCTCTTTCTGCATCCTCTCCCAGACTTCATCCTTTAGCCCTTTGCCACCCCAGTGCAATCGGAAGAGCGTTTTCAAGTCGAGGTGCGGCCACACATCGGCCAGCGTGAATCCAGACATCTCCTGCACGCCCCAGAAAGGCGGGGTGGGTGGGTCGACTGTCTGGACATTGGACCGCGCATTCTCCAGCGATGCGACCGGAACGGAAAAGGACTCTCTCGCTGGTCGAACTTGTGCTGACGTGGCCTGGTCTATCGTTGCTTTCGTCAATTCGAGACGCTGATCGTTGTCGATAAGCCGATCCATGATCGAAAGGCCCTCGAACGCATCCTTTGCATAGAACACCCCTGGGTCGTAGGGTGACGCTCCATCTCCGCCTGCAAAAAGCGTCCGATGCGCGTAAGGCCGATTGATCGCTGCACCACCTATCATCACCGGAAACGCCAGTCCTCGGTGGCGCAGTTCCTCCACACAGAGCGGCATCTGCTTACTCGTCGACACAAGCAAGGCCGAAAGCCCGATGGCGGTCGCGCTGACTTCAATGGCCCGTTCGATGATCGTTGTCACCGGCACCTGCTTGCCGAGGTCGTGAACCGTATAGCCGTTGTTGGTCAGGATCGTATTCACGAGGTTCTTGCCAATGTCGTGAACATCTCCATAGACCGTTGCCAGAACAACAACGCCCTTCGAGACACCTTCCTGCCGATCCAGATAGGATTCGAGCTGGGCAACCGCCCGCTTCATGACCTCTGCTGACTGCAAAACGAACGGGAGAATGAGCTCTCCAGCCCCGAACTTGTCGCCCACTTCTTTCATCGCCGGCAACAAGACGTTGTTCAGGACATCGACAGGGTCACCGCTATCCCGCACGGCGTCGTCAATGTCCTTCTCGACCCCATCCTTTTTCCGATGCAGGATTCGGTAGTGAAGCCGAGAGCGAACGTCGAGCTCGGCCATGGGACCTGGTCCGGACGATTCAACGACTTCCTCCCGGCCCTCGAAATACTCGATGTACCGCTGCAGCGCATCGGCTCGCCGGGCGAAGACCAGATCTTCCGCGAGGTCAAGCTCCTGTTGCGGAATCTCTGAGAATGGCAACACATGCGATGGGTGGATGATCGCCATATCCAGGCCCGCCTGCACCGCGTGATAGAGAAACACGGCATTTAGCACTCGTCTGGCAGGCTGGCCCAGCCCAAAGGAGACATTCGAAACCCCGAGAACGCACATCACCCCTGGAAGCTCGAGCTTGATACGCCGGATGCCCTCAAGCGTCTCCACAGCAGAATGAGTGAATTCCGGATCACCAGTGGCCAGGGTAAAGGTCAACGCATCGAAGATCAGGCTTTCAGGGGCCAGACCGTACTCTGTCGTGACAATGTCATGAATGATCCGGGCGATGGCGAGTTTGCGCTCGGCCGTTTTGGCCATGCCAATCTCATCGATTGTCAGCGCTACCACGGCCGCGCCATGAGCGATGACAAGCGGCATAACCGATTCTATTCTTGCCCGACCGTTCTCCATATTGATCGAGTTGACGATTGCCCGCCCGGGGTACTGCTCGAGCGCATCTCGAATCACATCAGCTTCGGTAGAGTCGATCACCAGCGGCACATCAACGGTCAGGGCCAGCTTCTTGACGAGCTCACGCACAATCTCCCGCTCGTCCGCTCGCTCGGTGAGTGCCATGCAAACGTCCAGCGCGTGAGCACCTTCGTCCACTTGCTCTCTCGCGATATTCAGCATGCCATCGTAGTCGTCGGCGAGCGCCAGGCGTTTCACCTTTCGAGAACCCTGCGTATTCAGGCGCTCACCGATGATCATAGGAGCAGGCTCCTGCAAGAGGTCCTGCGCCCTCATCATGGAAGCAACCTGTAGACGTGGCTCCCTTGGTCGGACACTGGCCGGCTTTGATGCGACCGCCTCCAAAAGTGCACGCAGATGCTCGGGAGTTGTTCCGCAGCAACCGCCAACCACTCCCACCCCAAACTGATCGACCATTTCGCACAGCTGCTGAGCCATCGGTTCCGGTTCGAGTGGAAATGAAGCGAGTCCATCTACGTTGATAGGTATCCCCGCGTTCGGGACGATCGCCACTGGTCTTGTCGAGTACTCGGCGAGATAACGGGCAGGCTCCCGCATGTGCTCAGGTCCGGTGGAGCAGTTCAAGCCAATAATGTCGACGCCGAGGTGCTCAATAATCGAAAGTGCAGCAGCGATGTCAGTGCCGAGCAGCATCCTCTCCGACGTGTCGAGCGTTATCGAAGCGTGAATCGGAACATCGGTCCGCAGTTCGGCGTTAACTCGTCCAATTGCATGAACAGCGGCCTTGAGCTCAAGAATATCCTGTACCGTTTCCACGATCAGAATATCGCTTCCTCCATCGATCAACCCTCGAACCTGATCGACGAAGAGGTCAACGATCTCACCAAAGCGATGCTGACCAAGCATCGGATCCTCTGATGCCGGAAGCAGCCCCGTGGGGCCAATCGACCCCGCAACGAAGCGCGGATGATTGCTGGTCGAATACTGGTCTGCAATTCGCCGCGCGAGGGCGGCCGCTGCACGGTTCAACTCGTATGTTTCTTCGCCGAGTCCATACTCCTCGAGCTTGATCGCACTTCCACCGAAGGTGTCGGTTTCGATGACATCGACCCCGAGTTCGAGATAGGAAGCATGTATCTCCTCGATGATCGCCGGCTTCTGTAAGACGAGATACTCGTTGCAGCCTTCTTTGCCGCCGTAATCCTCGGCAGTCAATTGCATATTCAGAATCGTCGCGCCCATTGAACCATCGTAGACAACAACGCGTTCACGAGTCAGGGCAATCAGGTCATTCATGACGATATTGTAGGCTACCAATCCGCGTTCGCTATTGGACCAGTTGTTGCACGGAGGATTGCGCCGGACCTGGAATTCACCATGCTACACTCGAATTCAGCCAGTTCAGAGAGCCGCCACAAAAGAGTGGCATAGGCTAGCTACCACAGAGATTGACGGCCAGCACAAGCATGCCAGACGCAAATCTGACTTCCTCACCACCTAGCGACTCATTGAGAGAAATCGAACAGCTTCGGGAGCGGTTGGCTTTCTACGAGTCGTTTGACACCCTGATCGCCGAGAACATTTCGCGGTCAGGAGATCTTCTTCGAGAGGCGGCGTCCGTGCGGGAAAACGCCGCTCTTGAATCAGAAGCTGCTCAACTCATGCTTTCAGGCGAATTGCAATCGGTTCGCGAGTCATTCCGTTCAACCGTCGCAACATTGCTGGATGAAGTGACAGACCTTCAGGGACAAGCCGAGCGAATCGCTCGACGGCTGACCGATGTCCTGGATGATCTCGAAGGGCAGTTGATGCCAGGCTCCGATTTTCCCACTCTGCCGGCCGACTTTCCGGCGCTCGCTGACGTTCAGGAGCCCGCAATGCCCGGAGCGAGCGTCTCAGCATCAGAAGTTGATGCGCCAGTGATCGAGCCGGAGGACAGCGCATCTCTGGCTGCAGTCGCGAGTGCACCAGCTAAGGCAGCGGCGGGTTTGGACGTCATTCATACCCAGCACTCGGATGAGCCTTCGACTGCCATGGCCGATTCGTCCGTCTCCAAGAAGGACGCCAAGCAGTTGACCTCCTCTTACAACGAGTCAAACGAACCTTTTGAGCTGCTTGTGCACGGCGTGCCCCGAGCCGCGACGGCGCTCGACTTGAAGAGATACCTCGAGAATCTTGACGTCGTGCACACTGTTGAACCCAGAGAGTTCGCTGCCGGAGTGCTCAGACTCCAGCTTCGTACCGGCCGAAGCCTGACCCTTGCCGATCTCGAAACATGGCCATCAGGACTCACTGTGACACAGGTCCGGTCGAATTCCGGCCTCCTGGAGTTGCAACTCATCGAATGATCGCAGACAGACTGATTACTGCATCGATGACAATTCATTGACCTCCGTAGCAGGCAAGAAGGAGATGCTCTTTTGAACTGGTCGACGTATCTCCAGGAGAACGAACAGCGGTTCGACAACGAGCTGATGGAATTCATCCGCATTCCGAGCGTCAGCACTGCGCCAGAGCGATCCGAGGACGTCCGCAAAGCGGCCGAGTGGGTCAAGAGGCGGTTGCGGGGCGCTGGAGTTCCTTTTGTCGAATTGCTCGATACGCCACGCCATCCAGTTGTCTTCGGTCGCTGGGTCACCTCTGACGAAAAGCCCACGGTGCTGATCTATGGGCACTACGATGTTCAGCCAGCTGAGCCACTCGAACTCTGGGAATCGAGCCCTTTTGAACCCGTTGTCCGGGATGGCCGACTCTATGCCAGAGGCTCGTCTGACATGAAGGCGAACCTGTCGACTCTCATCCAGGCAATCGAGGCAATTGGAAAGACCGCAGGATCGCTGCCTGTTAACCTCCTGTTGCTCATCGAAGGCGAGGAGGAGATCGGAAGCCCGAATCTTCCGGCGATCGTCGCTGAGCGCAAAGATCAACTCGAAGCGCATTTTGCACTGTCCGCTGACGGAGGCATGAGCCACGCGACCCGTCCATCGCTGTCAGTGGGGTTGAAAGGCCTCACCGGTTGCCAGATCAATCTTCGCACCGGCTCAACTGATCTCCACTCCGGCTCATATGGAGCCGCGGTTCCCAACGCGGTTCAGGTACTGGCTCAGCTCGTTTCGACATTTCACAATCCAGAGAACTCGGTTGCGATAGACGGATTTTACGACGATGTGCGACCTCTGACCTCACAGGAGAAAGCCGCAATCGAAGTCGTGCCAACTGACGACGACGGGTTCCTTCTGGAGTCAGGAACATTCGCACTCTGGGGAGAACCTGACTTCTCGGTTCTCGAACGCAGGTGGACCAGGCCAACACTGGACTTCAATGGGATGTGGGGTGGATTCCAAGGTCAGGGAGCAAAAACGGTCACACCATGCGAAGCCCATGTGAAAATAACGTGCCGACTTGTACCAGACCAGCACCCCGACCGGATCATGGACCTTGTCGAGCAGCACATCATCAGACACGCTCCTGCGTATGCTGAGATCACTGTCGACCGGATGAAGGGCTCAGCGCATCCATATTCCCTCGACCTCGACACGCCCGCATTGAGGACGGCATTTGAGACACTCACCGAAATCTACGGAATCGAGCCTCACTACGTCCGATCCGGCGGGACGGTACCAATCACTGATGTCTTCAAACAGCAGCTGGGGATTCCCACGATCACCCTCGGTTTTGCCAAGCCGGGAAGCCGGGCACACGCGCCAAATGAGTGGTTTGATATGGCCGACCTGCCATTGGCCCGCAACGTCTACGCCAATTTTCTCGAAAGAATCGGCCAGGCAGGCGGGAACCGCTAGCAGAGGGTCACCTGCGTCCAGCACAAACAAACCGACTGCTATAGGTCGTTGCATCAACCAGGGCTCTGATGGACCGTCGGCTAATCAGCCCTATCCGGCGGCATCAGACTGCGATCGCGTTCCGATGTACTGATATCCGGCACCGGCACTGCCAGCCGATTGTCTTCCGGTTGATTGGAGCTTTCGTCCTCCAGATTCCGTTCCTCTGCCCGATCTTTGACGACCTCCTCCAACGGTTGTACCGGCGCCCCAGCATCTTCTTCATCGGGTGACGTCGGAATGTCCTCGTGCAGAGATACCGACGTTTCCTCACGTTCGGACTCCTGATCGCCCGCTTCACGATCCGGGTTGTCGTACTCGCCTTCGGGCTCGATTTCTGGAGCGGGGTCCAAAGTCGGCATCGATGCGATCGTCGCAGTCTGACCTGTGTTCCCCCAGGTTTGCCGCCAGATTTCTTCCCAATCGCGACTTTCTCTTGAGGCGGGAACGGCATCCGAGGCTTGTTCCTCCTCGATCTCATTCGCAGTTGGCGATACTTCCGTAGGAATCGGAGCTCCGGCGGTTTCGAGCAGCGGCGCTTCCACTCGATGCGCGAGTTCCAGAGACGAATCTCCGCCAGTATGGTTGGTGTGCACTACTTGCGGAACACCCTCACCGGATCGCATCGCCCATCCCGCAGCGGTGGAACCAGCAATGGCGAATAGCGAGCCGCCCACAACAACCCACAAGGCGGTGCTGTCGTCCAGTCCAGCCAGCAACGCTGCTAGCGTGATAGACCAGATGATCGCCGCCGCAAGCATCATCGCCAGGCTTGCAGGCCGAACCCAGTTGTCAGGTTCCCTCGGTCGCCCGGCTGTCAGTTCACGCAGGGCGAAGCCAGCTATTGCAAGAATAGCCCCGAGACCAAGCCCACCGATGAGAAAGTCCACAATTACCCGCACCCTGTCCCAATTTATCGGACTTGTTGAAGTCCCGGACAACCAATTCTAAATCGTCACGGACCCTTTCCGCTTTGCGGAGAACATCTCGAGCCGAGAGCGCAATCTCCAGTACCATGACTGCTGTTGCTGGCTGAAAACTACAAAAGGAGCATTCATGGTTGCTGTGAATCCAGAGTCGCTGAAGGTTGGGCTTTACATCCCCAATGGTGACGGCACAATGTCGCCCACGGCAAAAAGATGGAAAGACGTGCTGGCTCTGACCATGGCTGCAGAATCGGCTGGACTCGACTCGGTCTGGGTCGCAGATCA
>JBGTJM010000097.1:0-1890 GCA_041745115.1 Thermomicrobiales bacterium | reverse complement strand
CCCTAGTCCGTATTACTACTTCGTGCACTCATTTGTGGCCGAGCCGAACGATTCGTCCGACATTGCAGCGATTGCCCAGTACGGCGAACAATTCCCGAGCGCGGTCATCCGAGAGAACGTCTGGGGAACCCAGTTTCACCCCGAAAAAAGCGGCGCCGACGGTTTGGCATTTCTCGGCCTGTGGGTGGATGCCGTGAGGCAATACGAGGCAGCGTCCAGCACGACCGATCCGGAATGATTATCTATCCAGCAATCGACATTCGCGGCGGGAAGTGCGTGCGACTCGTCGAAGGAGACTTCGCTCGGGAGACCACCTTCGGCGAAGATCCGGGCGCAATGGCCGAGCGATGGGCAGCCGAAGGCGCGGAATGGATTCACCTCGTCGACCTCGATGGGGCCCGGGAAGGCAGCCCGCAGAACCTTTCGAGCATCCAGCAAATCAGGCAGCGCGTGGCCAGCAAACTGCAGGTTGGTGGTGGCATTCGCTCAGCAGTCGACGCCGCTCGTTATCTCGACGCCGGCGTTGACAGGATCGTGCTGGGAACTGCTGCGATCGACGACCAGACCATGATCGCAAAGTTGTCGATCAGGTGGCCCGGCAGAATCGCTGTCGGGCTCGATGCCAGAGATGGTTTGCTCGCTGGCGCAGGATGGCTCGTGCAGACTGATGTTTCGGCGATCACCGTGGCGAATTCCCTCCGCAACGTGGGAATAGGCACCTTTATCTATACCGATATTTCCAAAGATGGCACACTGTCCGGACCGAATCTCACAGAAATACGATCCCTGGTCGAGCACCTAGGTACTGGTCTCATCGCCTCAGGAGGAGTTGGGTCGTATGCCGACATCGATGCGATCCGCATGACTGGCGCCGAAGGTGTCATCATTGGCAGGGCACTTTACGACGGCCGGGTAGCTCTCGCCGACGTTCTTTCACCTACCCACTGAACGAAAGGGACCGATATGGCAACCACGCTCCCAACGCTGGCACCACTCACGAAACGAATCATCCCGTGTCTGGATGTCACAGACGGCCGAGTGGTCAAGGGAGTCGAGTTCCTGAACCTTCGCGATGCTGGCGATCCAGTTGAGCTGGCAGCCTTCTACAACAGCGAAGGTGCGGACGAGCTGGTCTTCCTCGACATCACGGCCAGCTCAGACAGCCGCCGGACGATGATCGACGTTGTCCAGCGGACCGCAGACCAGGTGTTCATCCCTCTCACCGTTGGTGGCGGCGTACGCACTACCGATGACATCCGTCAATTGCTTGCCGCTGGTGCCGACAAGGTTTCTCTCAACACATCCGTTATCGCAGACCCGTCGCTGGTCTCGCGAGGTGCCGACATTTTCGGAAGTCAGTGCATCGTGGTCGCAATCGACGCCCGCCGGGACAATGAAGCGGGTATCTGGAGAGTGTTCACGCATGGTGGGCGGAACCCAACCGAGCTCGATGCAGTCGAATGGTCGGCAAGCGTCTCAGAGCTGGGAGCTGGTGAGCTCCTCGTCACCAGCATGGACCGCGATGGCACCAAAGATGGATACGACGTAGCCCTGCTCGAAGCAATTGCGTCAGTGACAACGATACCGATCATTGCCTCGGGAGGCGCTGGAACGCTCGACCACCTGGCCGAAGCCTTGCAGCCAGGCCGAGCTGACGCTGCGCTGGCCGCCTCGATATTCCACTTCGGCGAGTTCCGAATTCGCGACGCGAAAGACCACCTTGCCGGGTGCGGAATCTCCGTTCGGCGATGAAACAGCCTCCTGATGCTACTGGCTCATCGGAGCTGGCGGTTGACTTCTCGTCAAACCCGCTCGTGCCGGCCGTGATCGTCGAGTCATCGACCGGATCGGTGCTGATGGTCGGCTTCATGAACGAAGAAGCCTATCGCG
>JBGTJM010000096.1:0-9602 GCA_041745115.1 Thermomicrobiales bacterium | reverse complement strand
GGGCAGAGATCGTTCGATTTCCCGATCGATTCGGCCACCTTCCGGATACTGAGAGATGACATAGAGGAAGCCGATGGCGATGGCCAGGTGCATGGCATATCGGCCGGCTACCACGGCGACTGCTTTGGCGGGTCCGCGTTCCGAGGGCAGGAGCGCGACGACCAGCAAGACCATCGTGGGGGTGATGGCGGCCAATGCGAGTGGGATGAACTGAACGATGACACGTAGCACGAGTGAACTGATTCCCGATTCCGCAGTTGAAAGGACAGGTGGCTCCGATTCTGGAGTCACGCGGGACTGCCACGGCAAGATACCGGGATCGAGCCAATTGCGCCAATCAGGCGGGGATGGAACGAAGAAGTCCCGGGCATTTGCCCGGGACATCAGCAGTGGTTGACAAGGCTAGTGGCGTATCCAGGAATGGGCGGGCGCGCTACGCCGGCGGCTTGGCGAAGTTTTCGCCGCTGCCGAACTCCACCATGACGACTGGCTCGTTGCCGATGACCCAGCCCTCGTGTCCTGGGGGAATATCGAGGACCGAATCGGGGCCGAACTCGGCTTCTTCGCCGTCGTTCATGCGGACGCCGAGGTGGCCTGAGATGACGTAGCCGCGGTGGTGCTCCTGGCAGCTGTCGGTCTGGACGATGGGCTTGATGTCGTTCGACCATCGCCAGCCGGGCTCGAAGACGCCCTTGGAGTAGATCATGCCGTCGAGCCGGATAACGTTATTCGTTCCGTTCGGAAACGCAACGGACTCATCAGGTGTCGCAAACGATTTTCCGAGAACCGTACCCATCGATGTTTCCTCCTCGCGATGAAACGTGCCGGAGCCCGTTCTTTGGGCGGGATTGCCGTGTGGTGGCGCTCGTCCGCGCTTTTTCGATTCGGGCCTGGTTACGATTGTATTTGAGGATGGGGCCAGGTGGAATGGGTCAAATAGCCCACTTGGCGATGCTGGTTTACCCATTCTGGAGCGGTGAGCTGACAGCGTACCGCTTGAGGATCGTCTTTGGCGAAGGATCGTTTGGTTCTGCCTGAATCTGGCGGGGGACGCGCAAGTGTCGTAGGGTATCGACTGTTCGATGGCCCCACTCGGGGCGTAGTTTCTCAGGAGTGTTGGGTGTTCTATCGGGCGTTGCGGATTTTCCTCCTTGTTCTGATTGCGATCACGCCGCTTGTCGCTGTGCACGCAGGTTTTCCTGCTGGTCGGTACGTTGCGGCGCAGGACGATCATCACCAATCGGACTACCGGAAAGCGCCGATCTGGGGGTATCGGGTTGTGGAGGTGTTCCCGCACGACCCGGAGGCGTTTACCCAGGGTCTTATCTATCTCGATGGACAGCTGTATGAAGGAACGGGGCAGTATGGCAGCTCATGGCTGCGGCGTGTCGAGCTGGAAACGGGCGAAGTGCAGCAGCAGCTCGATCTGGCGGATGAGTATTTCGGTGAAGGGATCGCGATCTTCGACGATCGAATCTATCAGCTCACCTGGATGAACGAGGTGGCCTTCGTTTACGAACGGGAGAGCTTCGAGGAGATCGGAATATTCACGTATGAGGGCGAAGGCTGGGGGCTGACGAACGACGACACGCACCTGATCATGTCGAATGGCAGTAACCGGATCGTGTTTCGCGATCCGGAGACATTCAGAATCGTGCGGGAGATTCAGGTGACCGATGGGTATCTGCCGGTCGCGCTTCTGAACGAACTCGAATGGATCGAGGGCGAAATCTGGGCAAACGTCCTCCGGGCCGACTGGATCGTGCGGATCGATCCTGAATCCGGGGATGTCGTTGGGTGGATCGACTTGTCCGGGTTGGTGGATCGGGATGATGAGAACGACCCGTATGGTGTGTTGAATGGAATCGCTTACGACGCCGAGACGGGCCGGATTTTCGTGACTGGCAAGTACTGGCCGACGCTCTTTGAGATCGAGCTCGTACCGGCGTGAACTTCGTCTTGGTCGTGCATCAGGGCGGGTAATTGTCGCCGCGGCTTCTGGGGACATCACGGTCAATTGTTGGGCGCCCTGGCGAAACAGCGGCCATGTTTGTTCGACATACCTCCCCGGGTTTCCTTTGCCTGTTCCTCGTAGCTGCGGGCGACCATAGATTTCTCTCTCATTTTCACGAAAGTCGATCTGAGCCTCGTGGTTCACCACGGGGTCTGGAGGTTTGTATGTCTTTTTCATTTGGCAACGTCTTGCATCCGCCGTTTGTGGACCGGTTGATTCCGGATATTCAGAATCGGGCGTGGGACAACCTTGGCCCGCGTGGTCCAGTGGGGGTGTGCCAGCACTCGATGCTCGGGTCGCTGTGGGGAACCGATGGCTATTTCCGGCGGGGCTCGGCCAGCCGGGCGCTGACGGACTACGGCATCGGCGGGGTGACCGATGGCGCACTATGGGATGGAGTGATTTTTCGCTGGAATGATCCGCTGGGTCGAGCGTCGTCGGTGCAGATCGATGGGCAGAGTCGGGCGGTGAGCGCCAATCGGGCGCCGTGGGCCAATGGGGGAAGTGACGGACTGGAGGGCGACGGGCCGGCGTTCGTGCGGCGACTGGGGGTGGCGGCGATCAATCGCGATCTGGTGAGCATCGAACGGTCGGACGGTGGTGAGGCGATGACGCCGATGAGCCGGAAGCAGCTCGAGTCGATCTGCGCGTTGACGGCCCACTGGTTCGACCAGGCCAAGGTTCCATGGGACCGGTTTCCGTTCCACCCCGGCCTGGGAATCGTCACCCACATGCTGCATGCCGAGTTTGCGACCAAGGACTGCCCGTTTCCGCCGGTGACTAGCAGGATCGGCGAGATCCAGGCACGCGTGCGACAGATCATGAAGGCGGGGCAACTGCAGGAGGGTGTGCCAGTGGAGGCGCCGACGCCACCACCAGAGGCCGGCGAGAGGCCGGACTCTCCGTGGTGGCCGCAAGGCTATGACCTCGCGACGCTACAGGACCGGTTCGGTGCGCTGGAGCGGACGAACCTCGATGGCTCGACGACGCTGGCGCGGTTCGATGCCCGGGGTGTGATCAGCAACGCGTGGATCGCCAGGGGCGTGGAGGAACAGCGCAGACCCGATCAGCTGCCGAAAGCTCTCAGGTGGTGGGTGCTGGAAGCTGATGCCGATCAGCGATATGACGTCGTG
This sequence comes from Thermomicrobiales bacterium, assembly GCA_041745115.1. Classification (GTDB taxonomy): domain Bacteria; phylum Chloroflexota; class Chloroflexia; order Thermomicrobiales; family UBA6265; genus JAHBVL01. The sequence goes on along the minus strand of JBGTJM010000096.1, from coordinate 6,455 downwards.
ACGTTTGACGATCGCTGGACGCTTTTCCGGCCCGACCGGGCCGTGACGTGGACCTGGATTCAGTAGGTCCGCGGCTCGACATTTGTCGACTTTCAACCAACGACAAACAACAGAAAGGGGTTTCTATGTTGCTCGACGACATGGCGATCATCGCCATCATCCCGGGAATTGTGGAAGTTGCCAAGCGGATCGGCTTGCCGGTGCGGTATGCGGGCGTGGCAGCGATTGTTGCGGCGTTTACGCTCGTCGCGCTGGGAGATCTGGGAGCTGGCGGATCGGAATTTTCGCGGCCAGCGCAGTGGCTTGTGCTGGGGCTCGTTTATGGGCTTGCTTCGTCGGGGCTTTATTCGCAAGTGCAGCGATTCGCCGTTGGTGAGGCGCCCGGCGACGGGAATGCCTGATCGCGGGACAAATGACTATGCATCGTTGTCGCCGGTATAGGTCGATGTGCGCATCCGTTCGGATCGCTGGCGTAGCAGCTCTGCGGAGAGGAGGACCGCCACGGAAACCGTGATGAGAATGGTCGAGACTGCGGCGATGGTTGGATCGATTTCCTGACGAAGCCCGTCCCACATTTTGCGTGGGAGGGTCACGGCACCGGTGCCACTGATGAAGAGGGCCACGATCAGCTCGTCGAACGAGGTGATGAAGGCGAAGAGGGCACCGGCGAAGACGCCGGGTTTGATGATGGGCAGGGTTACGTGGCGGAAGGTCTGCCAGCGGTTGGCACCAAGATTCATCGCCGCATATTCGAGGCGTTCGTCGAAGCCATAGAGTGTCGCGGAGACGTTGATGACGACAAACGGGATTGCCAGAGCGGTGTGGGCCAGAGCAAGGGCGAATGGGCTGCCCACGATCTGGAGGCGGGCGTAGAAGAAGTAGACGCCGATGGCGACGATGATTGCCGGAATGATGAGTGGCGACACCAGGAAGGCGTTGATGGCGTTGCGGCCGCGAAACCGGCCTCGCACGAGACCAAGAGAGGCGAGTGTGCCGAGGATGGTGGCAAGGAACGCCGTGATCAGACCGATCCGCAGGCTCAGCCAGGTCGCATCGATCCAGTCGCGACGATCGAAGTATTTCTCATACCACTGGAGCGAAAAGCCGGGTGGTGGAAACGCGAGGTACTGGGCGGAGCTGAAGGAGACAGGAATCACCACGAACACAGGAAATACGAGATAGAAGAGTACCAGCGCGGTGAAGGCGTACAGGAGGATTTTGCCGATGGCAGGCCGCTTGCGCTGCCTGGCTGCTGAAGCGGCGGGTGCAGCTGCACTCATGACCGGGTTCCTCCATAGAGCCGTTCGACTCCGAGGACGCGGTTGAAGACCAGGTAGATTGCCATGGAAATGACGAGCAGACCCAGCGCAAGCGCTGAGGCGAAACCCCAGTTGAGGGTGTTCACCTGCTGGGCGATGAGCATCGAGATCATCACATCACGTGGGCCGCCGATGAGAGCCGGGGTGATATAGAAGCCGAGCGACAGGATAAAAACCACCAGGCATCCGGCAGCGATGCCTGGCAACGTGAGCGGCAAGAAGATGTGTCGGAAGACATGGCGCGGCTTTGCTCCGAGGTTTTCAGCGGCGCGCATGTAGTTGCGGTCGATTCCCTTCATGACAGAGTAGAGCGGCAGAATCATGAATGGCAGCAGGATATGGACCATGCCGATGTAGACGGCCAGGCGGGTGTTGAGCAGCTGGACCGGATCGTCGTTGATGCCGAGACGTATCAGGATCCGGTTGATTGTGCCTTCGCGGCCGAGGAGGACCATCCAGGCGTACGAGCGAACGAGGATGCTGGTCCAGAACGGCACGAGCACGAAGATCAGCAGGATGTTTGCCCGGGAAGGGCGAATCGACGACAGGACATAGGCAACTGGGTAGGCGAGAAGGAGCGTGAGCACCGTCACCACGGTCGAGATTCGAAGGGTGATCATGAAGACTCGGAGGTAGCCATTGCTGGGAATCGAGAGGCCGAACCAGTTTTCGTGACGAGTGACCCGGAAGAGTTTTTCGAAGTTCTCGAGCCCCCAGGCTGGATCGTTGAACGAGCGAGCGAGCATCGCTGCAACGGGGTAGCCATAGAAGAAAAAGAGGAATGTCGCAGCCGGGATGACGAGCAGGAGGTAGCGCAACTGAATGCGTCTCTGAATCGAGCGGAATCGCTTTCGTTGAACGTTCGCGGTGGCTTCGCTGTTTGGCGAGGCTGGGATTGATGCCACTTCGATCCCTATACGAGCAAGGTGTCGTCGACGCACCAGGCGAGTGTGACCTGGTCGCCTTTGTGGAAGTTTTCGACCGAGGCCCGGTTCTGCTGCTTGACGATGAGACGCATGTCATTCGACAGCGCCACATCGTATCGGCGGGTTTCACCGACGAAAATGACATTTTCGACCGTGCCGGTGGCGACGTTCATCGGCTGGGCGAAGGACTCATCTTTCGATTTCGCGAAAACGACTTTCTCGGGCCGAACGGTGACTGCCACACTGTCGAACCGGTTCAGCCCTGAACGCGATGGCGCGTGAAATACGCCGACTCCATTCAGCTCGACGTCGCAGATCGGTGCGTCGCTGGAGAGCACGCGCCCCTCCAGGAAATTGGACTCACCGATGAACGAGGCGACGAATCGGGTGCGAGGCAGATCGTAAAGGTCTGTGGGGCTGCCGATCTGTTCGATCTGGCCGTTGTTCATGACGGCAATGCGATCGGACATCACGAGGGCTTCCTGCTGATCGTGGGTCACGTAGATGATGGTGACGCCGAGTTGATCGTGGAGTTGTTTGATCTCGAGCTGCAGGCTTTCGCGCAGTTGTTTGTCGAGGGCGCCGAGGGGTTCGTCCATGAGGAGTACACGCGGATTGAAGACGAGTGCTCTGGCGACGGCGATTCGCTGCTGCTGACCACCGGAAAGCTGACGCGGATATCGACCCTCATAGCCCGGGAGCTTCACGAGCTCGAGTGCTCCGCGGGTGCGGCGAACGATTTCGTCTTTGCTGAGCTTGCGTATTTTGAGCGGGAAGGCGATGTTTTCGCCAACGGTCATATGGGGAAAGAGGGCGTAGTTTTGAAAGACCATGCCGATGTTGCGGCGGTAGGGCGGAACGGTGGCAATTGGCTGATCGTCGACGAAGATCTCGCCGCTGGTGGGTGTTTCGAACCCGGCGAGCATCATCAGCGAGGTTGTTTTGCCTGATCCCGATGGGCCCAGAAAGGTGACGAACTCGCCGGGTTCAACGGTGAGTGAGATGCCGGCGACCGCTCGCACGTCTGCGTAGCTTTTCTCGAGATCCTGGAACACAACGCGAGCGCCATATGAGCCGAATCCTGCACCAGGTATCTGTTCGGCAAGGCGCTCAGGTTGAACTGCGGTTGCCATAGGGGGAATCCGATCATCCACTCACGTCTGATGCAGGCGAGGGCGCGCCCTGCTCTATCGCACGATTCAGGTGGTTGTGCTACCCGAGGATCCACTCGTTCCAGCGGTCGAGCACGATGTCCAGATTCTCTGCCCACCACTCTGTCTGATAAATGAACATTTGCTCGGAGATGGCGGGCCCGGTGATGAAGCTGGCCAGTTCTTCCTCGGTCATGTACTGGTCCGAACCGCTGTTGACCGAGCCGTATGGAATCAGTTTCGAAAGACGAGCCTGAGGCACGGCCATAGTGATGAATGCGGAAAATTTCTGGGCGTTTTCGGCGTTGTCCGCGCCCTTCGGAATCGACCAGACATCGGTCATCAGTGCGCCTTCGTTCCACTGCGGGGCAACAGGCACGCCTTCATCGAGGAGGGCTTTCATGCGGCCATTCCAGATCACGGCCATCGTGGCTTCTTTGTCGGTGAGCATCTGGGCAGGAATGGCGCCAGCCTCCCACCAGCGGACGACCGAGTCGCGCAGGCGATCGAGCGATTCGTAGCCCCGATCGATGTCGATCGGGTACAGAGAATCTGGATCGGCGGGTACGCCGTCGGCGATCAGGGCGGCTTCGAGGAACGGGGTCAGGCCGTTGCCGGAAATCATGGCACGCGGGCCCGGGAATCCTTCGGCATCCCAGAAATCGACCCAGCCCTGGGGCGGATCGGGATACTCGTCGGTGCGGTATCCGATGATCTGGGCGTAGGGAAGCATGTCTACGGAGTAGATGTAGCGATGCTCTTCGGCGATGTTGTCGGTGTCGAAGAGGGAGTAATCGATTTCTTCCCAGTAGTCGCCCTGCTTGTTCAGATTGATCACGCTGGAGCGATCGAGCTGGACCACGTCCCATTCGATGTTTCCGGTGTCGACCTGGGCTTTGACCTGAGCGGCTGACGGGCCTTCGGCTTCGATGACCCGAATGCCGGAAAGCTCTTCGAAAGGCTGGAAGTAGGCCTCGCGCTGGGCGTCCTGAAAGGTGCCGCCCCACGATGCGACTCGGACCTCGCCGGTTCCCGCAAGGGACTCGGGGAAGTCGGTGACCTCCGGTAGCTCAACGGCCGGAGCGTCCTGGGCGCCGGAAACGGAGAATCCGGCCGCAAAAAGTGCGGATGCGCCGGCCAGCCCACCGCCGACCTGCAGCAGACGTCGTCGTGACATCTGATCGAGATCCTGCAGGGCAGTCTGACGAACGACGTCCTGAAGCGATTTGCCGGTGAACGGACGATTGCGGTTGATTGCCATTTCGCGCCTCCTCTTTTGATTTGTCGCTGTTGGCCGGTTTTTGGGCCATTCGTGAGGTGTCGTCATTATACGAGTCGCAGCGAACACGCGTCTATGGAGCGATTTGCACAGTATTCCAACTCAGGCATGGACCTTTCGCTGGAAGAACGCCATTCATGGAATGGCGGATCGCGGATATGATGCGCGGGAACGCATTCATTCCTGACTGGAGGAGCACATCATGGCGACGATGTATGACGCAAAGCAGACGGCATTCGACTTTGTCGACAGCAACGCACAACGCTTGTCCGACTTCGATCTGGAGATCTGGGGGTACGCGGAGCCAGCCTGGCGGGAATACCAGTCGGCCCAGGCCTATGTCGAATTGCTGCGCAGTGAGGGGTTCGACGTCGAGGAAGGCTCCGGCGATATGCCGACGGCATTTGCCGCGACGTGGGGCGATGGCGGGCCGGTGATTGGTTCATATGCCGAGTACGATGCTGTGCCGGGGAATTCGCAGCAGGCTGTGCCGTATCAGGCTCCTCGGAACGGGCTGCATCCCTATACGGCCGGGCATACCGATCCTCACTCGATGCTTGGGGTCGGGGCACTGGGTGGGATCCTGGCGGCAAAGGCCGCGATGGAGAAGCACAAAATCGCGGGAACGCTGACGTTTTTCGGAGAGCCGGCAGAGAAAGTGTGCGGATCAAAGCCGGTGCACGCTGCCAAGGGCTATTTCGATGATGCCGATGCGTTTCTTTCCTACCATCCGCTGAATGCCAACACGACAGTGTGGGAGACCCATTGCGGGTCGTACTGGAGCGCGGTGTTCACGTTCGAATGCGCTCATCCGGAAGCGTGGGGTTCGATGGCGAGCGCGCCGAGTGCGGGTGACAGCGCAGCGTCATCGCACATTGTGGCGCGGGTGCCTGGGGCCATCGATGCCCTGATGCTGATGTACACCAATACGAAATACACGAAGGAAGCAATGTTCCCGCATACGGGGACGTGGACCCTGAACGAGTTCGTGCTGGCGGCGGGCGATGCGACGTCCGACAACCTGCCGCCGCGGTTTGCCCAGATCCAGTATTCGTGGCGATCGCCGCAGCTGGAGATTCAGGACCGGATCTATCGTGTGCTGGAGAACAATGCGAAAGCCGCGGCTCAGGCGACGGGTTGTGAGGCGTATGTGCAATGGGTGACGAAGACCCGGGTGGGTCTGGCGAATAATGCGATGGCCGATCTGACCTATCGAAACATGGAGCTGGTTGGGCCACCTACCTACTCAGAGGAGGCGCTTTCGTTTGGACGGGAGTTACAGAAGACTCTGGGTCTGGAGCCGATGGAGAATCCATTTCCGGATGTGTACACGTCGCTGACTCCACCGGCGGAGTATGAAGCGGAAACGCGTTCCCTGCTGCCCTCGTGGCAGAAGAACTTCACCTCGGACGACTACGTGGACTACACGTGGCACGCACCGACGGTACGGGTTTATACGGGAAGACCGATGCTGACTCCGCCACAGCCGGGATACGAGTATCCAGCGTGGGCGTACAACGCGATGAGTGGTGTGGCGTCGATCATCGATCCCGGGATGTTTCTGGCCTCGAAGACCATTGCGGCGACCGCGCTCGATCTGCTGACGATTCCGGAGGAACTTGCGAAGGCCAAAGCGGAATTCGACGAGCGGACGGGTGGCGGGGTTGGTGGGAGCAAATGGGTTGCGCCATTGCTGCCGGCGGATTTCCAGCCGCCGGTGGATTTGCGTTGGCCGGAGTATGTGACGACGGAGCGGGGCCGGGAGTGGTGGATTCCGACG
>JBGTJM010000095.1:0-4766 GCA_041745115.1 Thermomicrobiales bacterium | reverse complement strand
ACGTCCGTCTTGTCGATCGCGGCCAGAACACCATCCACAATGTCAGCAGGGGTTGTCGGTGATTTGTCGGCGCGAACCTCACCGGTGGATTCGTCGACCCACACAATATCTGTAAACGTTCCGCCGACGTCCGTTGCCATCCGTTTCACAAGCCATTACCTCCGACGGCATTCTAGAGCGGTTGCGCCAGCCTGTCCCTTCTGTGCGAAGCGGCACAACGCCGTCATCGTCGATCTTCTGCTGTCAAACAGTCATCCTGAGCTCCAGCGAAAGACCTCCTGCCGCAGCAGCACCCCGCCACCACCCCGATGCCTCCCATCATGTGGCAGGTCACCTCGTAGCCATCGACCTCCGTGTCGATGATGGCCAACAGGCCATACCTCACCCCGGCCACGATCAGACCGATCCCGGCAACTCCGCGATCGACCTTGTCCCCGCACATCGTTACGTTGCTACTGCAAACCAGTCATCCTGAGCTCCAGCGAAGGAACTCCTGCCCCAGCAGCTCACTGCCACCACACCATTGCCTCCCATCGTGTGGCAGTTCACCTCGTAGCCATCGACCTCCGTGTCGATGATGGCCAACAGGCCATACCTCACCCCGGCCACGAACAGGTCGATCGTGGCAGCTCCGCGATTGACCTTGTCCCCGCACATCGTTGCGTTGCTACTGCAAACCAGTCATCCTGAGCGCCAGCGAAGGACCTCTTGCCGCAGCAGCACCCCGCCACCACACCGATGCCTCCCATCGTGTGGCAGTTCACCTCGTAGCCATCGACCTCCGTGTCGATGATGGCCGTCAGGCCATACAACACCCCGGCCACGAACAGGTCGATCGTGGCAATACCACGATTGATCTCGCCCCGCACAACCTTCACAGCCGAATTCAGACGCTACCGATGCCTACCTCCGGCTATGTGGATCGAGTGCGTCCCGCAATCCATCTCCCACAAAATTAATGCTCATCACCGTCAGAAAAATCATCATCCCCGGCGCAATCCCATAAACCGGCAACGTCGACATATGTGCCTTCGCCGACTGCAGCATGTTTCCCCACGTCGATGTCGGCGGCTGCACCCCAAAACCCAGATAGCTCAGACCCGACTCCACCAGAATGGTCGCCGCAATCAACAGCGTCGCCTGCACCACAATTGGCCCCACCGATCCCGGCAGGACATGACGGATCATGATCCGCGAGTTGCTCGCTCCAATCGATCGAGCAGCGTCCACATACTCCTTCTCCCGCAACGAAAGAAACGTCGCCCGCACGATTCGCGCCAGTCCCATCCACGAAAGCACACCGATGATCAGCGCAATCGGCGCAATACTCCCCTGCAATGCTCGCAAACTCGTCGTTCGCATCAGGGTCGCAAACACGATCAGCACGAAAAGCTGCGGAAAACACAGAAACGCATCGGTTACCCGCATCAGCAGCGCATCCAGCTTTCCCCCGAAGTAGCCCGACAGCGCGCCAACGACGGTCCCGATCAGCAGCGCAACCGCTGTTGCGGCTATCCCGATTGCCAGCGAGACCCGCCCACCATGCAGCGTCCGCGCGAAAATATCTCGCCCGGCTTCATCGGTCCCAAACCAGTGGCTGGTCGATGGACCCATCTTCCGCTCGGATACTGACAACGCGTTCGGGTCAGCGGTGATGTACGGCGCCAGAACGGCTGAAAGGCAGACCACCGCCAGCACAACCAGACCCGCCACCGCGAAACGATGCCGCTTGAATTTCCGCAGCGTCAGCGATGCCATCGAATCATGCCGAGCGGTCGCCTGCTGCGCTTCTAACCCTCCACCTTGCAGCGATCTGCTTGTCAGCACGGGCACACTCATGACACCCGAATCCTCGGATCGAGACGGCTGTACACCATGTCAGCGATGATGTTCGCAAGCACAATCAACACCGACGTGATCATGATGATCGCCATCAACAGGCCATAGTCCCGCCGCTCAGCCGCCTGATAGAACAGCCGGCCCATCCCCGGCCACGAGAAAATCACCTCCGCAAAGAGCGCCCCGGTGAACAGAAACGGCAGATCGAGCGCCATCAGTGTCACCAGAGGAATCGCCGCATTCCGAAACGCATGCCGCACGATCACCAGTCGCTCCCGCACACCCTTCGCCCGTGCGGTGCGCACATAGTCCGCATTGATCACCTCCAGCATCGACGCCCGCAGAAATCGCGAGTACCACGCAATCCAGCCCATCGCCAGCATCGTTACCGGTAAAATCAGGTGCAGCAATCGATCCTTCACCATCTCCCACCCGGTATACCCGGCGCCAATCGTCTGAACCCCACCCGCTGGCAACAGGGGCCGGCCAGTCCAGGGATTCTCCAATGTGGAGTAAAAAATCAGAATAAGAATAAGCCCGAACCAGAATGTGGGGATGCTTTGACCTATGAAAGTGAATGTAGTGACAGCGTGATCGAACTTCGAGTACTGGCGAATCGCAGAAAAAATGCCGATCGGAATAGCGACCAGCAACGTAACAGCCCAGGCCGAGCCCATCAGGTAAAGAGTATTGGGCAGCCGCTCCAGGATTGCGTCTGCCACCGGTTGAGACGACGTGACAGCCATCCCGAAGTCACCACGCAATACGCGTCCCAACCATCGAAAATACTGAACGTAGAACGGGTCATGCAGTCCCAGACGCTCTTCGAGACGAAGCAGATCCTCCCCACTCATCCCGGTACCACGCCGCATGTACATCGCCGTCGGGCCGCCAGGAGCGAGGTACAGCATGCCGTAGACCACAACACTTACGAAGAGCAAGAGTGGCACGGAACCAACTACTCGACGTATGAAGTAAGCGCCCATGTCCCAATCCTGAATGTGCTAAGAGGAAGATGCGCGTGGCAGGAACCGAAGCAATTGCCCCGAGTTCCTGCCACCAGAAAATCGAACCCTAGCCCGCGCTATTGCTCAAGCCACCAGTTCTCAGCGTCCCAGGTAGCCCATTCCCAGGTGCTGACAGTGAAACCGCGCAAATTGTTCGCGTAAACGCTTCCTTCAGCAAACTGCAGGATTGGGAAGGTGATCACATCCTCCCGGATCGCGGCTGCAACGTTGCAGTAGTTCTCTCTCCGGACGTCAACGTCTGGAGATCCGCCCCCAGCATCGATCCATGCACCGACATCGTCGCGAACCCATCGGTGAAAGTTCTCACCACCTGGATTGTCTGCCGTTGGAATTGAATCCGGATGAAACCGGTTCACCATTTGATTCCCCGGCTCTGCAAAGAACCCGGCGTCATAAATGACCATATCAAAGTCACCGAGCTTCCGCGGCGAGTTATCCGCCCAAGTGCCGAAGATCACGGCAAACTCCTGGTTTTCGATGCTCACCTCTATTCCGAGATTCCGGAGATCCTCCTGAACAGCAAGCTCGATGAGATCGAGAACATCAAATCCGGCATATCCATTCATCGCTACGGCCATGCGGGTGCCATCTTCGACTCCCTCGACTCCATGAGCCTCGCGAATACCGTCGCCGTCCTCATCTCTCCAGCCAACCTCATCGAGCAAGGCTGCCGCAGCATCAGCATCAAAGGAGAATGGTTCGACTTCACAGGCCATCCAGCCGACAGCAAGAGGTGAGTCGATGTGAAAAACCGTTGTATCTGATAGCAGCTCATTGTTGATACGATCGCGATCGATTCCCATCGCAATCGCTTCGCGCACCCTCACGTCTCCAAGAATTGGGTGAGGTGGCTCCGGACCAGGGTCTCCATCAAACGGCATTGACAGGTTGAATCGCAACTCCATCACCCAGATGCCTGGCGCAGTCCGGCTCGAGCCAACTCCAGAGGCCACGATTTGCTCCTCAGCTTCCTGGCCAGCCCAGAGCATCACTTCAGCGTCACCAGCGATCATCATCTGCGTTCGCACCGCTTCATCAGGCACGACCAGAAACGTCAGTCCATCCAGGACCGGCTTGCCTTCCTCCCGAAAGTTCTCATTGGCCGAAAGTTGAATGTACTGTCCGGACTCCCAGACATCGAGTTTGAATGGACCGGTACCGATCGGACTTCGATTGAAATCCCAGTTCAGCATTTCTGCCGGCTCGCCTGTCGCATGCTGAGGCAGAATCCACGGAAACTGATCCAGGTATCCAGCATAAAATTCCGAATACTGGACAACGACCGTTTGGTCATCGGGCGTTCCGATGTCCTCGATGAGTGCGTAGTCGGAAGCCAGGGCAGACCCGCTGGCCGGATCCCGGGCCGCCTCCCATGTAAATCGCACATCCTCGCTCGTGACCGGCTCGCCATCCGACCAGAGTAGGCCTTCCTTGAGAGTCCAGGTGATTGTGAGGAGATCATCCGAAACTCCGCCATTGTCTTGAGTCGGCAAATCCGCAGCAAGCACCGGAATGAAGTTCCCGTCCGGGTCATTCATCGTCAGGCCTTCTTGGATAGCCGTAATTACCTGAGCTGCGATAGATGTCGAGCCAGCAATCGGATTCAGCGTGTTCGGATCCTCATACAGCAAAAACCGCACCGTACCACCAGTCGTTTCAGGTTCGGATACGTCTGAGTAATACGGCGGCTCCTCCGCATCCTGTGCAATAGCCGAACCAATCAGTGTCGGCGCGACAACGGCGAAGGCAAGCAGGAATGCCAGCATTCTCCACCACCGAGTCGAACGGGTGCCTGGCGAGGCATTGAAACGAGTGAGCAACGCTGTTCTCCTTTTCTAAGTCCGGATACGCAGAGTCAACCGATCGATACCGACTGGGCTCCGTCCGCAAACTTGGCTC
>JBGTJM010000094.1:0-5448 GCA_041745115.1 Thermomicrobiales bacterium | reverse complement strand
ACGCGGCGTCGACATTCGCAGCAACGTGCCTGTAGTCGGATTTAGCGTTTCTGACGATCGAGTCACTGATGTCGTCCTCCAGCGTGGCAGATTGGAGACTGACGCAGTGGTCATCGCTGCTGGGGCGTGGTCTCCAGCAGTAACAAAACTCGCTCGCCGGCGCATCCCGATCCAGGCCGGCAAAGGATATGCGCTCGACTATGCTCCTACTCCCGTTGCGGTTCACCATGCGCTGCACGTAGATGAAGGACGCCACGCAGTCACTCCGTTCGACGGCATGACTCGACTGGCAGGAACCATGGAGTTCTCTGGAGTTAACGATCGAATTCGTCCCGAACGGGTCAGTGCGATCATTCGCAGCGCCGCTCGGACGCTGCAAGACTGGCCCACTGATCTCAGAATCCCTCACGTTCAGTCCGGGTTGCGTCCGATGTCTGCGGACGGACTGCCGATCATTGGCTGGCTGCCAGGCTACCGAAATCTTGCCGTCGCTACGGGACATGGCATGCTTGGGTTCACGTTGGCGCCTGCAACGGCCGATGCTCTATCAGATCTCATCACAACCCATATCATGCCATCGATTCTTAGGCCATTCGATCCCGGGCGATTTGGCAGGTTGTAGTAACCGGCGCACCCGAGAAATATTCGAGTAGCTGAGCATCGAACGCGTATCGCCGTGCTGAATGCAATAGCTCAGCCCAACCTGCCGAATCTGCCCGATTACGAATAACAGATCGATCGGCCATCGATCCCGGTCCGCCGACAGGATCCGCGACCGTCTCGCCAGCGCTTACTCGGTTTGACGACGCAACTACGGGGACCTAGACATCATCGGCGCGCTCGGCGTCGGCTACCTCACCTGCCGGTGTCTCCGGAGCATCAATCGGAATGAAGTTCTCTCCGAAGTGATGCCGGATAAACAACGCCGCCCGCTCGGCAATCTCCCACGTTCCGGCCCGGCCGAGATCTTCGTGCTCGATTGTTGAGCCTAGACTCGCAACCGTTTCGAGCAGTTCGCTACGCTGGGTAGCTCTCCCGGGAGTTGCCGATGCCGTGCCCAGGATCAGCGCCGGACACTCGATGACCCCGGCAAAGGTCGCTGGCGTACGCATGCTGTGGAACCCACGCGATGCTGAGGGTAATCCGAATGTCTTCATCTGCCATGAACGCCACTCGACCGAACCGTGACTGAACTCATCGTCCCAATCGGCAACGGGATCAATTGCCACGATCGCTTCGACGCTTCCGGGATGCGCACCTGCGAGGAGCATTGCCATTGCTCCACCGTAGCCATAACCAACCAGCGCGACTTTTCGGTCATCTACGCTCGGAAGTTCTCGTAGCATCGTGATTGCGTCTGTGATATCGAGTAGCTCTGCATCTGGTGAACCGCTGCTTCCAGGCACCGTCGCTGCCTTCTTGCCTGCGCCGGGCCGACCCGGCAAGGTGGGAGTGAGTACGGCAAAACCCGCTGCAGCCAGTGCCTGTTCGAATGGACCAAACGTGGCGTCGATACGTTGAAAGGGCTTGTCATCGAGAACGATGATTCCCGGCGATTTGCCAGCGATAGCAGGATCTCGATAGAGAAGCCCACCGACCTTCGCGCCACTCGACGTCTCAAACTCGGTGTAGGTCGGCGAAATCAGCGGTCTGCCCGCATGCCACGGTATGGCCGACGGCAAGATGTTGCGCTCGGCGTCTTTCTTCGCTTCCTGGACGATGAAGTGCGGGCTACCGGTTGCCGGAGCGAACTGATACACCACTCTCATGTCTGGCAGCCATCTGGCCGACCGAACGGCTCCCATGCCAGGGTCGAGAAGGTCAGGATTCGCTCCACTTGTTGCGCGCTCACACAAACGCACCTCGCCGCGGTGTGCCCGTGTATAGATCATTCTCGAGCCGTCAGGAGAGTATTGGGGGTCGCTCTTATCGCCGGTTTCGCTCGCCAGGTTCCAGCCAGCGCTGTTGTCCGGATTGACGACGCCAATGTTCGCCCACTCTCCCTCGTCGGTAACAAAGGCAATTTGCATTTTGCCCGGACTCCAACGCAGGGAATGGCGGTTGGCAAGTTTCTTCGTCGCCTGTTTGACTTCTCCAGATGCCAGCGACACTGACCACACATGGTCTCCAGCTGAATCTCCGTCGATAGCGCTGCGTACGAATGCGACTCGGGAGCTATCTTCAGACCAGCATGGATCCCGATCGTCCTGACCCGGGTGTCCATACGTCAACTGTATAACTGGGCCCTTACCATCGGGAAGGGCAGCACAAATCGTGTCACGGTCATCGAGACGCGACACAAACGCGATCAGCGAGCCGTCTGGTGACCACCTTGGTTGCCGATCCGAACCCTGATGATCCGCCAGAACCAGGCAGTCCCCTCCGTCAGCAGGCGCCAACCATATCGACGTTGGTCCGCCCCATGAGCGCTGGCCAGTCAATGCAATCCACGTGCCATCGGGAGACCACTGCGGACCATCGGGCTCGACGACTGGCAGGAAGGGCAACCCCATCGACCATCCACCGCTTGCGTCGATGGCGTATAGCCACAGCCTGGTTTCCCCTTCTTCGTCCTTTTGCAAGAACGCCAGGGTTGAGCCATCGGGAGATGGGTTTCCCGGCCCGGGGCCTGGTGGGTCTGCGACTGGGTCCAATGCCACCGCCCCAGCTGAGCCGGCGCCGATCACATCTTCAACTGCCGGTTGTTGCTCAGCAGCCTCAACGGCCGAATCCGCACCCGTATCGATGTCGTGCGGCTCCAGAACTGATTCGGGTTCAGGAAGTGCCTCACCCTCGGCCGTGCCCAACTCAGTTGCAGGCTCAACGGGTCCGCCTTCTGCGACCATCTCTGCTGATTCGAGGGCGTCCTCTACAACATGTTCCAGCTGATCTTCCGTAAGCTCTCCGTTTCTCAACTCAGATCTGGTCGCATCAATTGCCGAACGATCCACGGAGGCCGCGACTTCCTCAGCCGTCTCCAGCAACTTCGCCGGCTTGCCTCTCGGTTCCTTCCCTTCAGTCATTCGTGATCCCTGTCTTTTTCGGGACTGTTCAGGTGCACAGCGCACCCCAGCGTCAAACGGAATTCCCGACCAGTAACTATAGCGGTTGATTCGAGCCGATACTCCCGGCACCTGGCAGCCGATTACGCACAGTGCGGTTCGCCCGCCGACCAGCTGATCATTCACTGTTGCAATCGTGCAACACATCGCGATCAATTTCGACCCGGAGTCTACTCGTTGTGCCCCATCATATTCGGAGAAACCAGGCAAGGTCGCCATGGCCAGCGACTTCACGGGCGAAGACTGGTGAATCGGTGGTCGAAAAGTGGGTACTGGGAGCAAGTGCATGAAACACTCGCACACTTCTGAAGATCACAACCAGTCTTCTGGATCGAAAGGGCCGCACCGTCCAACTGATAGCAGTCGAGGATGGATCGGCGGCGCGCTCCCGCGAGCCGGGTTACTTCTCCTGATCGGGGTCATCATTTGGGCTGGCCTGGCCCAACTTTCGACGCCGGACATCAACCCGTCGAGCGCACCGGACACGGAGTTTTCGGCCGACCGAGCGTTTAGTAATGTCGAGATTCTCGCCGAAAATAGCCGGGCTGTCGGATTGCCGGGCCATGAAATCGGTCGCCAGTATCTGATCGATACCCTCGCATCGATGGGCATCGACGCGGAAGTTCAGCAGACAACGTCTGTGTTGAAATTCGAAGGCGCGGAATCGTTCAATTCCGGGCGTGTGCAGAACGTGCTGGCCCGTCTTCCCGGACTGGACAGTACGGGCGCGATCGTGCTCAACGCACACTACGACTCCGGTGACACCGGGCCCGGAGCAGCCGATTGCGGTGCCTGTGTGGCCACGGTTCTGGAATCAGTCAGGGCGCTCGTTGCATCTGAACCACTTCGCAATGACGTGATCATCGTGTTTAGCGATGCCGAAGAGCATGGCGACCTAGGCGCTGCTGCATTTACGACCCAGCATCCTTGGGCAGCGGACGCCAGACTGGCCCTCAACTACGAGTCCCAGGGTGTTGGCGGGCCGGCCGTGCTCTATGCCACGAGTAACGACAATTCCTGGCTCGTATCTGAGTTTCTCGATGTTGCCCCAAACGCCACTGCGTACTCGCTGCTGCCGGAGATCGTGTCGGCTTTGCCGGGTCAGAGGCTTGCGTGCGATCTCCAGGACTACCTCGATCAGGGCAACGCTGGCCTCGGCTTCGTTTACATGAACGATTCTGCGTACTACCACACAAATCTCGACAATCCGGCAGAGATTGACATTGGCAGCATCCAGCAGCAAGGAGACTACACGCTCGCGCTAGTCCGGCATTTTGGCAACGTAGATCTGACCACATTGGAACGGGATGGAGATGCCATTTTTTTCAACGTCCTACCTGGCCGAGTGGTCGCCTATGACGACCTCTGGGCTCTCGTGTTCGTCGGCGTCGCCACGCTCCTTGCGGGGCTTATCCTGGGATTCGGCGTGCGTCGAAATCAGCTCACGGTTGCCGGAGTAGTGGTTGGCGCGATCGCCATGGTCGCGGGGACGGTGTTGACCACGCTAGTAGTCGCTTTGGTCTGGGTCGGTACTCGCGCCCTGAACATGGACTATCAGGTCATTCTCGTTGGGAGTTATCAAACCTGGATCATCGTGGTTGCTCTGACACTGCTGGCGTTCGGCTGCATGGCATTGATGTACGCAGCCCTAAACGCACGATTTCGGGCAATCGACCTCGCAGCCGGTGCAGTTGTCGTATGGACGCTCCTGGCCTGGGTGATCAGCGTTGCCGCTCCTGGAGCCAGTTATCTGGTCATCTGGCCACTCCTATTTGGACTGTTGCCACTGAGCGCGTCTTTGAGTACATCCCGAGCTGCGCGAAATCCGTGGACGAGGATGGCGTTGCTGACTGGTGCAGCGATTCCGGTGTTTCTCCTGCTGCCTTCAACGGCGTATGGAATCGTGGCCATCCTCAATCGGCTGGAGCTGATGGCAAGCCTCGCGGGAAGCCCGCCACTCCTGGGTCTCTGGAGTCTCTTTGTCGCACCGCTGGCATCGCTGATGATCCTGCATTTCGACTTTCTAGCTACTGGAAACCCGCAGAGGCGATGGGTTGCACCAATTCTTCTCGTTATTACAGCTGCTGGTTTGCTGGCGTGGGCAAACGCCACGTCAGGATTCAGCCAGGACCAGCCTCGCCCAACCCACATCGCATACGAGCTCGACGCGGACGGCGGCACTGCTCGCTGGCTGAGTCTTGACCCGGAGCTCAATTCATGGACTGCGCAATTCTTCCCGGCTGAGCCGTCGCAAGAGCCGTACGAGTTTTCAGCCGGCTTTGAGCGCGATGCGTTCGCATCCTCGGCACCGGTCGCAGACATCGCTGTTCCTCAGGCCCAAGTTCTCAGCGACAGCCAGAACGGCACTTCCAGGTTTGTCGAGATT
>JBGTJM010000093.1:0-2292 GCA_041745115.1 Thermomicrobiales bacterium | reverse complement strand
AAACATGCCGCGAGACAACATCGAGCGGGCGATCGAGCGTGCAGCAGGCGGCTCGGGTTCAGACAACTTCGATGACGTGAGCTACGAAGGTTTTGGCCCGGGCGGAGTTGCTGTGGTGATTCATGCACTCACTGACAATCGTAATCGAACGGTGGGGGAGGTCCGCTCGGTCCTCACTCGCGCTGGCGGGACACTTGGAGAGAATGGCAGCGTTTCGTGGATGTTCGATCATGTCGGGGCGATCGTCGTCGACGCGGGGACGAATGATCCTGAGGAGCTTGCACTGGTCGCAATTGACGCTGGTGCCCAGGACGTTCAGATCGAGGACGACGCTGTCGAAGTGTTCACCGAAGTCCAGGACCTACATGTTGTTCAAGAGGCAATTGTGGCTGCTGGATTTGAGGTTCAATCCGCGGAACCGTCTATGCGACCCAAAACCATGATGGACCTTGAAGTCCAGGACGCGATCAAAACCATTCGGCTGCTCGAAAAACTCGAAGAGCTGGACGATGTCCAGCAGGTTTATTCAAACCTTGAAGTGACCGAGGACATTCTTGCGGCGGTTGGCTAAATCTGGTGATGGTCGTTGATCATTCTGGGGATAGACCCGGGAACAGCCCGGATGGGATACGGCGTCATTGAGAGCGACGGTGATTCGCGTCTGATCGATGCCGGCGTGCTGGAGTCGCCCGCGAATGCAACGATGCCAGAGCGACTTCGGATGCTCTACGAGCAAATCTGCGAACAACTGGACCGACATCGCCCTGGAGTGCTGGCGGTAGAGCAGCTGTTCTTTGCCAGAAATGTGACGACAGCGATTTCGGTCGGGCAGGCGAGGGGAGTTGTCCTGTTGGCGGCTGCGCAGCGCGGTCTCCACGTTCAGGAATACAGTCCATCCGAAGTCAAACACTCAATAGTTGGATACGGCAAAGCGGAAAAATCGCAGATTCAGGAGATGGTCCGGATTATCCTCGATCTTGACGCAATTCCCGCATCCGACGACGCCGCCGATGCGATTGCCATCGCCATTTGCCACGCTCACCACACCTCCGGCTACGGTTCCTACCTCAACACTGGTCGGTAATGGCATCCTCGACCCGCTCTGGCCGGCTGGACATCGAGCTCGTGCTGCGCGGGTTGGCCGAGTCTCGCAGTAAGGCTCAGGCCCTGGTGATGGCTGGTGATGTTGTTGTCGATGGGGCGCTGGCCACACGGTCGAGTCAGCTTGTGGGACCAGAAGCAGATCTCTCACTTCGAGCACGACCGCAGTTTGTGAGCAGAGGCGGCGACAAGCTACGGCATGCGCTCGATGTGTTTGGCATCGAGGTGATCGATCGGATTTGCGCGGACTTCGGGGCCAGTACCGGGGGATTTACGGACTGCTTGCTTCAAGCTGGTGCAGCTCGAGTCTATGCAGTCGATGTGGGATACGGTCAGCTTGACTATCGACTGCGGCAGGACAGCCGAGTATCTGTCATGGAGCGGGTCAATGTCCGCTACCTGGACAGCCTTCCGGAGCCTGTTTCCCTGGTTGCTATCGATGTTTCTTTCATTTCGCTCAACCTGATTCTACCGGTTGCGCGTTCTGTGCTGGATGATGGGGGCGAATGCGTCGCGCTCGTGAAACCGCAGTTCGAAGCCGGCCGCGATCAGGTTGGCAAAGGCGGAGTAGTGAAGGACCCGGTCGTTCATGCTGAGGTTCTTGCTGCCGTTTGCGACTTCGCTGAGTCGGCTCGTTTCCATGTGACCGGTTTGACCGCCTCACCGCTGAAAGGGCCTGCCGGCAACGCGGAGTTTCTCATGCATCTTACTATCGAACCAGCCAATTCACCTTCGCCGCCCGACCAGCTGATTAGCAACGCTCTCGCGGAGACAGTTTGACTGATGCCTGACTCACCCTTTGACGACCTCAGGCGCGCTCTCGACAGCCAGGGAAGTACCGAGCAGGAGCTCGACGGAGTTCGCGCAGATCTGACTCGCCAGCGGCGAACAGGAGTGCCGGAGATTGTCTATTGCCAGGCCAAGACATCGAGCCAGATCGTTGCTGCTACGCTGCGCCTCGCGTCGGCAGGTCAGAAGGTTGTCGGTACCAGATGTCCTGAAGCGGTTTACGCCCTCATAGAGGGTGAACTGAAGCACGCTGAGCTTACGTGCAACTTCGAGACACAGGGATCACTTTTCGTTGCCCACGGCAAGGCGTTCGAGCCACCTGTGAGTGGTGGCGTCGTTGGGATCTTGACGGCCGGCACCACCGACTGGCCAGTTGCGTTTGAGGCGCAGGTGATCGCGGAG
>JBGTJM010000092.1:0-12229 GCA_041745115.1 Thermomicrobiales bacterium | reverse complement strand
CTTGGATCGCGTCGCGTCTGCTCCCTGTATCAGCACCGCGGAGCGCCCTATGGTGATTGATCGTTGTTGCCAGACTTGCTATGGGCGACTATGCTCAACGACAGAACGGTCGCCGGAAGATGAGCATTTTCCTCGTCTCCTGAATTGCATTCCAGGGCATCGCTTCCTATAAGCGTCAGCAGCCAGAAATAAACTGTATGAGAGGAACTACCGATGTCAGAGCGGCGCCGACCGGCAACAAGTCGCAAAGTCAACAGAGCACAAAGAAAGGCGATGGACGTCCGAGCGGCAGAAAGCAAGGCCGCAGCGGAAAATCAGCAGAACATCGTCGCCAATCCACCGACTGACGAATCCTCTGCTCGCTCCACCCGCAAGCGCAATCGCCCAGCCAGAACACCCACTGTCAAAGTCACACCACTCTCACGGTCACAGGAGTACGCGTTCATCCGGGCTGACTTTCGCAGGTTGATCGTCACGGCCAGTTCACTCCTGGCATTAATGCTGGTACTGCTCGTGGTAATCTGACGCTCTCGTTCAGTCTCAGCCACCGAAAACAGGATTCCCCCACCGGCCTTTCGATCAGTGGGGGATTGTTCCGTTCATCTGAACAGTGTGTCGGGATCTAGCTTTCGGTTTCTTCGTCTTCGACGACAGTCGCCTCGTCTTCACCTTTGCCATCATTGACGGCATCGTCCTCGCCCTGGTCGTCATCATCGGGTTCCCGGGCAGCTTTTACTCCCGGTTCGTCATCACCATCTTCATCGTCTTCGACGTAGAAATCCGACTCATCGCGTTGACGCAGGAGATCGCGCTCCCTCAGGTAAGCACGGGTCTCCGTGATCTGGCGCGGAAACGAAACCCGGGAGAGTTGAGACGGGTCCCGAAAATGCTCGCGCAGGATTACCCGTAATGAGGCGGCAGTCAGCCCAAGTGCATACACTTCATAGACGTTGCCGCCACCGATCAGCTCGATCACTCGCTCGCCCGTTTTGCGCTCGATCTCGCCAACTCTCGTGCCGTCCGATAGCGAAACGATGAGGCGACCATCCTCAGCACTGAGTTCGAGTTTCTGTCCAGCATAGATCCCCGCCAACAGGGATGTTGGCGCTGGATTTGTTACCTCGGTAACCCAGGTCTTGCCGACCTCCTCGATGAACACATTCGTACGCGGAAACGCCACGGCATCATTCGAAGCCACTGGCGCACCGTTTGCATCCCCGGATCGCAGCAGCTCCAGCCGCCTTAGATTTCTCCTCGCAATCAGGTTTGCGAGATCGCTCTTCAGAGCATTCGAATAGGCTTCATAAGCTCCGTTGTAGTCTTGAAATTCCAACAGCGCTCGGCCAAGCCGGTTGTGGGCATCAGTGTCCTTTGGGTCTCGCTGGATTAGATCGCGATTGATCGCAATAGCATCTTCCCAACGGCCATCCAGTGCAGCAAGCCGCGCTTCGGACGTCACTTGTCTTCTGGTTCGCTTTGTCGATGTAGTACTCATTGATCTCCTGTGCCTCTCGAACGAACAAAACGCTACCTCGGCTCTCCGGCGAGTTCTCCAATCAGGTACCACGGAGAGGTTTCCACGATCTGCACTGGTGCAATCTTGCCAAGCAAATTTACGGGGTGATCGACATGCACCAGCGTGTTGCCTCGCGATCGCCCTCCCCATCTTCCTTTGTTAAACGAGTCGAACAGGACGTCAACAGTGATACCCAGGCGGCCCGCATTGAGCTGCGTACACACTTCTTCCTGCAGTTGCTCCACCGCGCTATGCCGCTCGTGCTTCACCGAGGCGGGCACATCGTCATCCCATCGCGCGGAAAGCGTCCCTGGCCTTGGTGAATACATGGCCACATGCACTTTGTCCAGCTTCACTCTCTCAAGGACATCCAGCGTATCCGCGAATTGCTCATCTGTTTCTCCTGGAAATCCCACGATAATGTCAGTGGCCACTGTCAATCCAGGCATCAGCTCTCGCGCTCTTGCGATGCGCTCCTCCCAGACTTCGACGGCGTAGGTCCGACGCATCCGCTTCAAAACGTCATTGTTTCCAGCCTGAACAGGCAAGTTGAGGTGTTCACAGACAGAACGAAGCTCAGCCATTGCCTCCAGAATGGCATCCGACATGTACTTCGGATGAGAAGTGAGAAATCGAAGTCGATCGAGGCCTGGCACCGCATCAACCGCCCGCAGCAGGTCGGCAAGACCCGCGCCAGTTTCGAGATCGTGGCCATAGGCGTTGACAGTCTGGCCGAGCAGTGTGACGTCCCTCACACCCCGATCGACGAGATGCTTCACTTCCTGCACAATCTCGTCCATGGGCCTCGAACGCTCTCGCCCACGTCGGTAGGGCACGATGCAATACGAGCAGACAAAGTTACAACCATAAATGATCGGCACATAGGCGCTGACGCGTGCATCGGCCGCCTGGTCCACGTAGTAGTGGGGAAGCGTTTCGAGATCGTCTTCCAGGTCGTTCAGTTCCGGCACAAAACGCTTGAACGTATCGAAATCAGACGGATCAAAGAACAGATCTACATGCGGAAACCGGTCCTTCAGCGCGTCATGCTGGTTGGTAACCATGCATCCAGTCAGCACAAGTGACATCTCAGGGCGGTGGCGTTTCTCGCGAATCAGTGAGTTCAATCTGCCCGCAACCTTTTCCTCGGCTGCCTGGCGGACGACGCACGAATTCAGGATAACGATGTCAGCGCCCGTTTCGCTCTCGACAGGGCGATACCCGGCTTCCTGCAACATCGCCCCAACCCGAAAACTGTCGGCTTCATTCATCTGGCAACCAATCGTCCAGATATAGAACCTCTTCCCATTCTCTGGAAGGGGAGCGGGCGCAAATTGTTCTCGGAGGGGAATGACCGCCCCTTTCGACACGCATGTCTCCTTTGGTTCTGTGGGCACTTGAACGATCTGAATGCGGAACGCAGACGTTTAGCAAAACCCTGGCCCGTATTTCAACCCCCGATTGTACTATGAATAGTGGCTCAGTGTACTGATTCGCTCGGAGCCCTGTGCTGTCCGGGCTCACGCGAACGCCGCCTGCGAATGCGGACACTATCACCGTTCATGTCCGTACACATCCTCGTGCCACGTAGACAACGCAACTACTTCTTGCTACACTGCGAAAAACGAGCGGGCAGGGGTGCCTTTGAGATCGTATCATGTGACCTTGCGACAAACCTCCATGAGTGTGGCACTGGCCAGCCCGCCTGAATGCCCTGATAGAAAGTTACCCGCATGAAACGACGCATTTGTGAAACCTGTTTTTTCTATGAATCCGCCGGGCTGGCCAACAGCGGCTGGTGTCGGCATCCGGATAGAGAATTCTCGTCCGGGGTTCGCCTCGTCGTTCGTGGCAACGAGATCGCTTGCCGAAATGGATGGAACGCCGACCTCTGGGTTCCTGCCGATGCGGAGTCCTCTGCGTTCGAAGACCGGGCTGACGCCGCCTCCGCGGGCCAGGATGTCGACCAGATCACGTCCATAATACCGGCTCGATACGCATCAGATTTCACTGTTTCCGAGCAGACCGGCTCGGCACTTAAATCCGTTCCAGAAGACGTTGTGGTCCGCCACGACGCGTTTCCAGAGTCCCGGGCAGAAGAAAAGCTGGCGAGAGATCTCGTCACAAACCCGCGAGCCGCCATACTCAAGGCTCGCGAGCAATTCAAAGTTCGCCAGAAGAGTCAGGGACGACTCGCTGATCAGGATGATCACCCAATTCTCGCGGATTCTGATCTCGTTCTTGAACCACCCTCGGATTCAGTAATGCCCGGCGGTCGGGATCAGGAGTTCACCGACCACCATGATCCTGAGCGTTCCCCTTTTTTAGCTGGCGCTGGTAGCGCCAAGCCACTTCCCACGGTTGCACCAGTTACTCGTGAAGAGCTGACCAGGCCGTTTCCCACAATAACCGAGTTCCCCGAGGACCGCCAGCGATTCGAATCTGTACCGGAACGCCCCGGTGGCAACCTGATATATCCAGAGCCTGCCAACGATGAATTCCATCAGCCCATCAGCCGGAGCGAGAGCTTCGAAGAACGCTGGGTAGACTATGACGACGAAAGTCAACTGGCCATTGAGCGCAGCTTCGAGGTAGCCGCTCCTCGAGTCAGGCGTGAGTCATTCGTAGAGCGCATCCTGAGAGAACGTCGAGAGCGGCAAGAGCCTTTTGCAGAAGACTTCGTCTCCGCGCACCAGGACAGTCGCGTAGATGCCTCACAATCCTCAGAGGAAGCCCACCTGTCGCATCGGTCCGTTCATGCGGAGACCGAGCAGCATCAAATCGAATCGAGGTTGCCGCACCACGACCGCTGGACAAAAGATCAGTCCAGAGAAGTGGAGCCGGTCCGGGCACACGCCAGGAAAACGCTGGAGTCACCCAGCTTCGAACCTGCTGACAATGGCTACGACACCGCTGATGTGTTGGTCGATCACCGGCCGTCTGGTAGTGAGCTTCACTACGACTCCCATTGGGTCGAAGACGACTTCCGCTTGCCCCCTGTCCAAGCTGCACAATCACCTGGTGACCATCAGGTCACAATCAGGAACGAAGAGGGTTACGGTCGGAAGGCAGGGGCGATTCCCGACGACGATCTCCCAAGCTGGCACCAGGACCATCGACGCCCATTGACGGATTCTCATCGCTTGGATCCAGTTCAGGTCTCAGAAGATCCAGCTCCAGGTGTTCCCCGCATTTGTCGAACGTGCAGAGACTTTCGATCGACAGAGTCCGGCGAGCGCGGCTGGTGCAACAATCCCTGGGCGTTTAAGCACCGTCGTATGGTCGATGCCGGGGTCCTCTCCTGTGAGACGTCCTACGGTGTTTGGTGGCTTCCAAGTGACAAGGTATGGCAGCAGCATGCCGATGTATCGCGCCACACTCACGAAACTCCTCTTCTCGATCAACTGCTCGCAAGTCAGGAGGAACATGCACTGCGTCGCGACCGCAGCGCATCAGGTGGGCGTCGCTAGTCCGCATAGTCGTCAGTGTCACTGTTTGAACCTTCGGCACGGTGCCTCCGGTCTGATAAACTAAAGGAGTCGCGAACGCTTTCCCGCTTGTTGCGGTTCGCCAATCAGGAAATGGATCCCCTTCCCAACGATGTCCGTATTCGGTGATACCCTGCGACAAGCTCGGGCCCAGAAGGGAGTGACCCTTCGCGAGGCTGAGGCTGATCTCAAAATCAACCGGCATTACCTTGCGGCTCTCGAAGAGGAATCGTTCGAGCATCTTCCTGCTCACACCTATCAACGCGGAATTGTTCGGTCATATGCTACGTACCTTGGACTCGACCCGTCTCGTCTGGTAACCCTGTTTGAAGAAAGCCGTGGCCCGTCATCTGGCGAGCAAATGGCTCAGCCCCCATCCCAGCCGGTTGAGATGCCCCATCACTGGGCTCCGAACTTCGCCATAATCGCATTCACGATGATTGCTGGGGCAGTTTTGCTGACATGGTTGTACAGCGCGTACTTCAACACCACACCCGAGGTCCAGAATGCTATCGGTCTCCAGCCCACGGTGACTCCAGTTGGTGGAGAGCAGCTGTTCATTCCAAGCCCGACCCCTCTCATTCCCACGCCAACCCCAACATTGCCTCCTTCTCCGACGCCGCAGCCAACCGCAACACCTGAACCAACTCTGGAGATCCCCGCTGTTCAGGAGGTGAGGGAAGGTGACGCAAATCAGGCAATAGCTGGCGAGCGGGTGAGAGTCAACGACTCGACCTCGAGCGCGCTGCCAGCGGCATTGCCAACCGGACAAGTTGCGATCAAAGTCACAGCAGATGCCGACATCGCACTGGAGATCGCCGCCGATGGCGTTCTCGTGTTCCAGGGCGTTTTGCCACAGGGTCAGTCCACCGGATGGGCTACTGGATCGACGTTCACGGTCAAGACGAGCGCGGGCGTCAATACGCTCTTTACCAACCATCTCGGTCAGGAGTTCCTTATGGGCACCGAGTTGGGCGAGGTTGTTTACTACCTCTCAGCCTGATTCGAAGGCTACGTTGCCCGCGGTCCACAGATCACGCTAAGAGCCGCTGGCTCGACCACAACCTCAAATGGAGTTTCTCCAACCACGTCGCCATCAAGTTCGAATGGAACTGGCGGAGTTGATTGAACGACGATGTGCCGGCCGGTAAACCGCGCGGCGTACTCACTTGTGTCCAGGCGCATCGACATGACATGCCCACTAAGCCGGGCGATCTCCAACCATGAGTCCGGAGTAAACACCAGCACATCGAAAAAGCCGTCGATTCGGCTGACACTCCGCATGAGCTCGAAGCGAGGGTGAATCAGGCTTGATGCATTCGCCACCAGAACCAGCCTGGAGTCAAGAGAGATGCACGATCCATCGATCGTGATTTCGAAACGGGAAGGTGCTTCCTTCAGCGCCTTCGCAAATGGAGGGCCATAGGCAAGCCACCTCAGGCGTTTCTTTAGCTGCTGGCTCGACATTGAGAAGAGACGAGCGTCCAGTCCTGCTCCACCAAGATGCAGCAGCACACGGTCTGCACACCGCCCTACATCGATCCGCTCGATAACGTGGCGACCGTGAATAAGTTCTACTGCGGCCGCAACCCCGCCAGGCACTCGGTTCGTTTTGGCCACCATGTTTGTCGAGCCACCGGGAACGATACCAAGCAAGTGATCAGTTCCAGCCAGCACAGCCGCGACAGCGGAAACGGTTCCATCTCCTCCCACCGCGACCACGATGGTACCTGGGATCACATCGTCGCAAATCAATCGAGAAATGGACGTACTAGGCTCGGTCTTTCGCACGATCAGCTCGACAGCGAATCCGGCAACCCTGCGAAACTCCGCCTCGACGCGGTCGGACGAAACTCGTGACTCGGGGTTGCAAACCAGCACGTATCTGCCCGCACTGGCGGCTGATCCAATCATCGAATCCGCTTCAGTGCCGGGCGTGCTATTCACCTGCTGCTAGACACATCGCCCGGAGCCATCTATTCAACGCACTAGGCACTTTCTGCGTCTGGTCCAAACAGCTTCCGGGCAATCCTGTCAGCGAGCCAGGTAGCAAACGCCGTCAGCACCAATGCCAGCACTCCTCTGACTACGTTCTGCATCAGATACCCATTCCTCCCGGCCGCGAGGCCCCTACTCGAATCACTACAACCTAAAACTCAGGTCTTCTCGCCACAACCAGCGCCGGAACGAGAATCACCAGGGCGAGCATGGTCCAATCTGCCACAGTCATTCGTCCTCCCAGCTCGAAATCACCTCCTGGGACAAGCTGCAACGCGTTCGACCATGGGTCGGTAATGTTATAGACAATACCACCCACCCACAAATTATCGGCAATTCCCACACTCAGAAAAAGTGACCTGATGATGACGAATGAGGCCACCAGAGAGTATGCCGCGATACCCATGTGCGCCAGCAGGCGCGCTCCAGATCCCCCTTGAGCGGGCCGTCCCGGGCGGGCGCGCTGAGCGCTCATCCGGCCTCGTCACGCCTATCGAGCAAGCTCGACACCCGCGCGACAAGAAAACGGCCAAGCTCCCGCTTGTCCATCATTGGCAAACGCTCGATCGTTCCATCAGGTTCGATGAGTGTCGCCTTACTCGTCTGACTGCCAATCGTCGCCACCGCATCATTCGCAACGATCAGATCCAGCGACTTTGCCGAGATCTTTTTCTGTGCATTTGACTCAAGATCTGCAGTTTCAGCCGCAAAGCCGATCTTGATCAGATTCGGCCGTTGAATGCTGGCGAGAATGTCCTCCGTCGTCTCAAGATGCAGACTGAGTCGCCCATTGCCTTCGGCTTTCTTGATCTTGCTGGTGAACGCGTTCGCCGGCCGAAAATCGGACACCGCTGCGGTCATGATCAGCACATCGGCGTTTGTCACCGCTTCATCAACGGCAGCCTTCATGTCGGCAACCGTCTCAACGTTCATTACGAATGCACCATATGGCGCGGAAGGCGCTGTCGTGCCGCAAATGAGCGTCACATCCGCTCCAGAATCGATCGCAGCCTGTGCGATGGAATACCCCATCAGTCCACTGGAGCGATTTCCGATGTACCGTATAGGGTCGATCGGCTCCCTCGTTCCGCCAGCGGTGATCACCAGCTTTCGGCCGGCAAGCACCCCATTCAGCCCCAATGTAGCCCTGACAGCACCAACGATCGTAGCTGGTTCGGACATCCGGCCAAAGCCGAGGTCACCAGACGCCAGCCGGCCAGATTCAGGACCGACAACCACTCCTCCGCGAGAGCGAAGGGTATCGATGTTTTGCTGCGTCGCCAAATGCTGATACATCGACTCTTCCATGGCAGGCGCGATGAGAAGTGGACAGCGCGATGCCAGCACCGAAGCACCGAGCATATCTTCAGCCATCCCGTTGGCAAGCCGAGCAATCACTCCAGCAGTTGCGGGCGCCACGACAATCGCGTCCGATCGCTGCCCCAGGCTTATGTGCCCATGCCAATCTTGCGTCCAGGGAGCGAATACCGACGTGTGGACCGGCTGTTGAGTGATAGCCTCGAAAGTGGCGACACCAACGAATCGGGATCCGTTTTCCGTAAGGGCCACGGTGACATGCGCGCCAAGCTGGACCAGTTTGCTGGCAATATCGGCGGCTTTGTACGCTGCGATACCACCTGAGACCCCAAGAAGAATGTGGGCGCCTTCTATTGGAGAATCTGGCAGCGAGTCTGTGATCATGACCGGAGCGATCTCAAACTATCGGAAATCGAAAAAGGCAATGCCATCTGGCATTGCACTGCTGGGCGAACGGTTCAGAAAGCTGCCCTTCCACTGAACATAGCCAGCGTTGCGACCGCTCTCTGCAGCAATCCAGAGTCTAGTTGACGACACTCACCAGAACTGCGAAAAGTGTCCAAACAACCGCTAGCACAATCGTCACTTGAAACAGGGTCTTTTCGAAGCCTCGGCGAGTTCTGTGAATCGAACCAGAATCCCCTCCAAAACCACCGCTGAATGACGATCCCTTCGTTTGAAGCAGCACAACAATCAACAGGAAGATCGAAAGAAGGATCATTATCAGACTGACTACTGTTTCCATCACCATTTCCCTGTCAAAAACTCAAACCGACGATCTTTCGAACAATGAGTGTCAAGACTTGACGACACCGCAAATACTAGCAGGCTTGCGCAATCGCCAGGAAAGAAGACGCTGCCAGACTAGCTCCTCCGACCAGGAACCCGTCTACGTCAGCGGACGAGGCGATAGAGCCAGCATTCTCCTCATTCACGCTGCCGCCATAGAGAACTCTCATCGAATCTGCGCTCTCTCCGCAAAGTGCTCGAAGTTCAGTGCGAATGCCACGAGCCATCTCCTGAGCATCGTGCGCACTGGCTGCCATACCCGTACCTATCGCCCAGATCGGCTCGTAAGCGACAACAGGGCGCGTTGTCAGGTCTTCAGGAATCTCCGCGAAAGCGGTCCGCAGTTGCTCGGCAACAAACGACACGGCATCTCCCTTTGAGCGCGTTTCGAGTAGCTCACCGACACAAATGATCGGAGTGATCTCCGCGTCAAGAGCTGCTCTGGCCTTTTGACCAACAAGCGCAGAGGTCTCTCCTGCGTCTCGTCGGCGTTCTGAATGACCAACCAGCACGTACTGGCAGAAGCTTCCCAGCATGTCTGCGGAGACTTGTCCCGTGTAGGCACCAGACTGCTCCGTCCAGCAATCCTGAGCGCCCACTCCAATCGTGCTTCCAGCCAGTATCCTGGACACACTCTCCAGCCAAACGAACGAAGGGCAAACTACGAGCTCCGCTGTCGAGACATCGTCGCTTTCGAGAATCTGAGTGGCGAGATCGATGGCCTCGCTGCGGTTCAGATTCATCTTCCAGTTTCCAACTACGAGAGCGCGCTGTGAACTCACGATTGCCCCATTCCTGCGCGGACAGCCTCGATCCCGGGGAGTGAGTTGCCTTCAAGAAACTCGAGCGAGGCGCCTCCACCAGTCGAAAGATGATCGATCTGGCTGGCAAGGCCGGACTGTTCGATAGCAGCGAGCGAATCGCCGCCGCCTATCACGCTGAATGCGCTTGAGCTTGCCACAGCCTCGGCAATTCCTAAGGTACCCCTGGCAAATGCGTCACGCTCGAAAACACCCATCGGCCCATTCCAGAAAACGGTGCCTGCTTGCTCAATGACCGTCGTGTAGGAGCTCAGCGAGTCAGGCCCTATGTCGAAAATGCGATCCTCGCCGGTAAGATCTTTTGTGGATTTCACAGTTTCTGGCTGATCGAGGTCAAGCGCCACAACGACGTCCGAAGGGAGGCCTATTGCGATCCTGGCCTCAGCCGCTTTGGCCAGAATCCTGCGTGCCTCTCCTGCAAAATCGCGATCGGCCAGCGAGAGACCGATCTCGTTGCCCTGAGCAAACAGAAACGAGTTGGCAATGCCACCACCGAGGAGCAGCCCATCGACGTTGCCGAGCAAGCTGTTGATCACTCCCACCTTGTCCGTCACCTTGGCACCTCCAAGGATTGCCACAAACGGTCGCTGGGGCTTCTCTAGCAGGATGCTGAGCACTCGCACCTCTTGCTCCATGAGCAAGCCGAGGCAGGACGGTATGAATTTCGCGACACCCACGGTCGACGCATGGGCCCGATGAGCAGCTCCAAATGCGTCGTTCACGAAAACATCGGCCAGATGCGCGAGCCTCCGTCCCAACCCATCTCCATTGGATTCTTCCTCAGGATCGAACCGGACGTTCTCCAGCATCAGGATTTGTCCGGCACGCAACTGAGCCGCGCGCGAATCGGCATCAAGTCCAGCCACGTCCGAGGCGAGCACCACATCTCGACCTATCAGCACCTGAAGGCGCTCGGCAACGGGCGCAAGACTGAACTGCGGATCGACTTTTCCTTTGGGCCGCCCAAGATGAGACGCAATGACGAGTGCACCTCCCCGTTCGAGAACATACTCTAGCGTTGGCAGAGTGGCCCGAATTCGCGTGTCGTCGACGATTTCTCCATTCGAGATCGGCACGTTGAAGTCAGCACGAACGAGAATGCGTTTGCCTGCTACGTCAATATCGCGAATAGTGGGAATGCTCACCAGCTAACCTCACTGGAACTGAGTCTCGATCCCGCAACTAGGCAGTTCCGGGAATGCCGGACTCGCAAACAAGAGTCACCACGTCGGCCATTCGGCAGGCAAGGCTCCATTCCACATCGAACCATGCCCGCGCCAGAATCATGGAACGGCCGATCATGTCCAGATCATCCAGATCGACGACCACTGAACGCGAATCGGCGACAAAATCTGAGGAAACGAACCGTCCGTGGACAGCTCCAATCATTCCCAGGAACGAGTCTTCCTCAGCCGCCTCCAGAATCCGATCGATAACTTCCTGTCGCCCAAGTCTTCGCTCGGTCTCCACACCAAACGACAACCATCCTACCGGGCTGACTGGCACTTCGACGATCGTGCCATCGATGCGGCCCGCAAGGCTCGGCAATATTGCATCGAGCTCAGGGGTTATCAGAGAGCAAAAAGGGATCAGGTTTCCTGCCGCAGATCCCCTTCGTCGGTCGTCACCTTCGATACTTTCACCCACCGTGCGAGTCGGGCTCGTCGGATGAGCGACGGTATAGGTCCCGCGAGACAGTCCGAATCCACGATCAAGGATCGTTGCTAGGCGCGCCAGCGCATTGCCGGCAGCTGTACCAACTCCTACGATGTGGTGCTGATCGGGGTCGTACGACGCATCGTTGACACCCGGCATCAGGGTAACGCCATCCTCGCCGGGACCGGGAGTCACAACCTTCTTGGCTCCTGCCTCGATCGCCGACGATGGGTCACCACCAGCCCCCCAGATCACCAGATCAACGCCAGCTTTCTCCCAGGAGACCGATCCCGAATCCCCAGCGTGCAGCAGATCGACCGACCGATCCCCTATTTGCAAGACATCGTCTTGGAGAGCCACCCGACCGGTAAACCGTCCGTAGACGGAATCAAATCGAATACGGTCAGCAATCGCGCTGCTCCCCGCTGGATCCCGGATCGCAGCTATCTCGAAGAGATCATCGAACCCTCCGGCTTCCACTGCCAGCAGGAATTGCCGACCAATCCCGGTGAAACCATCAATTGCTACCCGAACTGGCACGGCGAGAATCCTTGATGCTTCAAGCTAAGCCCTATGCCTGCCGCCTTTTTCCGGAGCAAGAAGCCTGCCAACCAAAAGTCACGAACGATGAGTAGAAGTTGCGG
>JBGTJM010000091.1:0-2452 GCA_041745115.1 Thermomicrobiales bacterium | reverse complement strand
ACCGTGAACCGCGTCCTTCTATGAGACTTCAGCGCTTATGGAGTCGGGGTTGCGCTATCCGGGAAGGCCGGTTCGAGGGTCAACACGTAGACATCCACAGAATCCCGGCGCATATTTGTGATGACACCATCTACACTTCTGGTTGTCGACCAGATTGCCGTTGGCGTTCCTTCATCGTTGGAGGGCATGAGAACCCGAAAGACTGTGGAATCCGCGGGTGGGTTCCAAACTTCGGCTGGATCAAGTGTGATCTTCCACAAGCTGACAAGCGCCGGAGACGGTGGATTCGAGAACCCGAATCCATCAAACGACACCTCCTGCCAGCCCATTGGTTGGCGTCCATTGAAGTCCTCGTTGCCTTCGCCATCGCCGATGATGGCCCAGTTCAGGAGCTCCACCGTCTCCGGTCCACTATTGGAGATATCGACGATTGTGGCGACGTTGGAGATCAGTCCATCTCCAGCATTGAGAACGACCTCCGTATCCGCCGGAATGTCCTCGACTGATCCGTCGCTGCGAATGAC
Organism: Thermomicrobiales bacterium; assembly: GCA_041745115.1. Lineage (GTDB taxonomy): Bacteria > Chloroflexota > Chloroflexia > Thermomicrobiales > UBA6265 > JAHBVL01. Next base: position 1,928 of record JBGTJM010000091.1, on the reverse strand, counting down.
CTGGATCGGCTCCTGGGCCTGAATGGTGTAGACCCCGTCGACGACAAATTCGATCATTGGACCCGAGCAACAGTACGGATACCAAGTCGATGGATAGGAGGTCACAGGAAACGAGTAGTGGACGAATCCTGCACCTACTTGCTCGCCAGTTGCCATGACACCATCCGGCAGAACAGTCTGAAGCAGGAGCTCCGCTTCAGGAGCATCCGGAGTCGGAGTTCCGTCGGCCTCTATCACCGCTGGGATGACCGGCTGGGGATCATTTCCAGACTCGCCTGGACCGAAGAGTAGATATCCTGCGAAGGCTGCAGCCAGCATCACCAGCGCTGCTGCAGCGATCGCACCAGCCAGCAAACCGCGTCGCCAGCGTGCTTCGTTCTCCAGAACGGGTAGTCTTGCGACTGGTGTTGGCAATGCCCTGCCATTAGGCGACGGCAAGGCCAGTAAGGAAGGCACAGTTGCGAGCGACTCCATGGTTGTTTCCTCCTGATGGTGATAAATGTCAATTCGGGTCAGCGTTTCCTGCCAGGCTCGCTCGCGAGCCGAACCCGGCAGAATGCTCGTTCCGCGCATGTGGAGTTTGATGAGGGCCTGTGCATCCTCGTCCGGCAACACATAGCCATGCTGATCCTGTCTGCCGTCCAGGAGATCATTCCAGAGCCGGTTCAGTTCATTCTCGTGTGACTGTTCGTTCAGTTGGTCAGCCATTGCTAAGCCTGCCCCTCGGCTCTGGAACATTCATCAGTATTCGGAGTTGCCTGATTGCCCGGAATTGTGCTTGCCGCACTGCTCCAATGCTGATGTCCAGCGCCTGCGCAATCTCCGAGTCGGTCAGCCCGGCAAGCCGAAGCTCAACGACCTGCCTGAGTCGCTCTGAAAGTTGAGAGACAAGTTGACAGGTCGCTTGTGCCTCGGTCATTGCCATCACAAGCTCTTCAGGAGTCAGTCCAGTGTCGACACCGTCAGCGCCATCTGCGATTGCAACCTGAGGATTTCGGGTCCGAGCACGATAGTAGTTGACGACTTCGTTGTGGGCGACGACAAATAGCCATGAACGAAAAGGTTTGCCCGTATTGCTCAACCGATCAAGTGAGCCGAACGCCTTGGTCAGAACGTGAATAGCCGCGTCTTCAGCGTCTTCCACGTTTCCCAGCCTGTAGAAGCAGTACCGATAGACGGCATCCCAGTAACGAGTGAAGAGCGGCTCGAATGCCTGAGGGTTGGAAATCGCCAGTTCTACGAGCTGCCAATCGTCGAGGTATGGTTCCTCGGTCACTTTCTCTGCCGGGGGTGATCCTGCTCGCGGATCCGTCATTTGCCGTCTCCATACGCACCTGTTGGGTTCGTGACTGGGTAAACGGTGTCCGAGACAGATCTGTTACACGAGTGGAAAAATCAGCCCTGCGTTGCGATATCAGGTTGGCCCGCTACGTCGACTCATCGAGCAACCGATGCAGCCTCGCCCGGACCAGCTACGTCTACGGACGAGCAGGCCAGTTTCCGTACCAGTCGAACGGCTCGGGATTCAAATTGACCACGACATTCTTCGTCTGCAGGTAAAGATCGAGCCCATGCCGGCTCAGCTCTCGTCCGATTCCGCTCTGCTTGTACCCCCCGAACGGCGCCTCTGGCGGATTGACCGTCGGGTAGTTGATGCTCACATTTCCGGCCTGCAACTTGCGCGCGAGGGAATGCGCCCGCTTGATGTCATTTGTCCATATCGTCGCCGCCAGCCCATAGATCGTGCCGTTCGCCATACGAACCATGTCGCTTTCATCGGAAAAGGGGATGACCGCGAGCACTGGACCGAAGACTTCCTCCTGTGCCAGGGTCATCTCTGAGGTCACTGAGCCAAACACCGTAGGCGCCAGGAAATTGCCCCGTTCGAGGCCGCCGTTCTCGATCGCACTGCCGCCGGTGAGCAGCTC
>JBGTJM010000090.1:0-7265 GCA_041745115.1 Thermomicrobiales bacterium | reverse complement strand
ATGGACCTTACCGATTTCCCGTCCAGCCGGCGCTACGCCGGCTGAGCTGACGAAAACTGACTTCTGAGGAGAAGCATTGGCAGGGTCGCTGCCGCAACAACGACAACCGACACCCAGAGTGCCATCTGCAAACCGAAGACGCTCCCTACCCAGGCTCCTACCAGAGACCCGATCAGCACGGCACCGACGGTCACCATCCTGAACGTGCCATTGACCCGACCGAGCCAGGCGTCTTCAGTGATCTGCTGGCGGGTGCTGACATTGGCAATATCAAAGACGGTCCAGGCAGGATCAACAATCAACTGCTGAGCCACCAACAAGGCAATTGCCAGTAGAGACACCTCCGGCGATATCGGAATCATTGCATGGCCGACCGCAACAACCAGCAACATCGTGACCATGGCTCGCCGCGTGCCCAGGCTGTCAACCACTCTGCCAGTGATCACTGCTCCGATCAGCGACGACACGCCTCCCACGGCGAAAATTAACCCCAGCATACCGGGCTCGAAATCGAGCTCCCGCGTAACGTACAGCAGAAACACCGCTCCGAAAATCGCTCCGCCCGCATCCAGCAGTGCGCTCGACGCGACCAGTGCCAGCAGCCTCGCGTCCGCCACGACCTTTCGCATCCCTGCAGCTGCTTCCCTAAGCAGATTCTCGCGAGTGACCTCGGGGTCGACTTCGGACTCACGATGATCGATTCGCCGAATCGCGAGCGCTGAGATGACAAACGTGACGGCATTGACCAGCAGCGCAAACGGCGCCGTAAGAACCTGAACCAGCCAGCCACCAGCCGCAAACGCCGAGGACTCAGCAATCGAGGCAGTGGCCGTTACTTTGCTATTCGCCTCCAGAAGTTGCTCTCTGCCGGTCAGCGACGGCAGGTACGCCTGGTACGCGACATCGAACAGAATCGTCAGAACGCTGATTCCGGCCGCGACCACCAGCAGCAACCAGATCGAAAGCACATCCAGTACAGCCGCCAGCGGCACAACCAGCAGCAGCAAGGCCCGAATGGCATCGCTGCCAATCATCAGCGGCCGCCTCGGCATTCGGTCCACAAGCGCACCGGCCACAAGACCGAACACGAACGCCGGAGCAACTTGCGCGATTCGCAGCGACGCAACCTGAAATGGCGTCGCGTCCAGTTCGATGATCGCGACAAAAGGCAACGCGATAGCGCTGATCATCGATCCAAAATTGGCAACGGTAAGCCCCGCCCACAACCGGCGAAAATCTTGATGCGTCCAGAGACCGGCCTGCAGCGCGCTCGGTCTCAGGCGTTTCAGGAGATTTCGCACTGCTTCACGGCTCGCGTCCCAGAAATCCGGGACCGTCGACTCTCCTCGAAGTCATCGAAGCTGGAAAGTGTGCCGCTCGGAGCTGATAGGTTCACCGACCGTAAACCGAGACATGTCGCTGACTCGAGGCGACAAATGGTTCGCTCTTCCAACCAGACCAGCGATCGATCAATCGCAGACCGGCAATCCTCGCCATCAGATCGAGCTCGCTCGGCCACGCGTACCGAGTCACGATCGGGAAAAGCCGCACGCCATCGGCGCTGAGGACGACATGGCTCTCTTCGAGTGTCTGGGTGACCGGATCGTACTGAGCAACATCCAGCCGCACCTCAGCGACCTCGATGCGCTCGGCTCTCACATACTGCTGGTGTCCCTCACACGCGAATTCCGACGGCAACCCAGCCTCGATCACGAAGACTCCGTCTTCTTCAAGATGCCTCGCGACGTTTTCGAAGCATCGAACCTGCTCGTCCTGAGTGAGCAAATTGAAGAACGTGTTGAACACGATATAGACGAGCCGGTATTTGCCCGCCACGTCCACATCGGCAAAATCACCAAGCGTGACGCGAACGCGGTTGCTTCCCTGCTTCTGCTCCAGCTGTGCCAGCATTTCAGGCGAGAAATCTATCCCATCGACTGGCAGGCCCTTCGCCGCCAGTGGCAAAGCGATCCGGCCCGTTCCAATGGCGAGCTCAAGCGCCGGCCCTTCGTTCGCCAAAGCGAAGAGAAAGTCGACTGTCTCCGCTTCGTCTCCACGCAGAACATCGTCATAAGCTGCAGCCGTATCGTGGCCAAAGCTGAGAATGGGCTCATAGTCTCGCATCGATTACCGAGCTCTTTCCTTTACGCGCGGGCCCGGTCGACTGCCTTCCCGAGCAACGTCATCGCTTCGACAGTGTGCGGATACGCGAGCACCTGCAACTGCCCAACGCCCCGAGAACGATACTCCGCAAACACAGCGGCCACGTCGTCAACACTCCCGGTTATGAACGTATCTGGTTCCGAAGCCTCATCCGGAGGCTCTCCCAGCTCCGGAAATGCGACATTGACGCCCACCGTCATCTCCAGGGTCGCGGGATCGCGCCCATGCTCCTCGCACGCACGGCGAACGCCATCCAATCTATCCATCGCCGAATCCGGATGACCATGCCATGCGGTGTTGTAGCTATCCGCCCATTTCGCCACGAGGCCGAGCATGCGAGGCTGTTTCCCTGCAATCAGAATGGGGATCGGGCGGGACGGCTTCGGAATGATCAGGCAGCTCCGGGCCTGATGATATTCACCCTGAAAGTCGACCTGCCCCTTGCGCACCAGCGGCGCAATGATCGAAACAGCCTCCTCGAATTGATCGACCTTGCGGTCGAAGTCGAGTCCGAAGGCATCGAACTCCGGCTCGTGCCAGCCAGCCCCTATGCCAAGAATGACGCGTCCTCCACTCACTTCGTCGAGGGTCACTGCCATCTTGGCCATAATGGCCGGGTTGCGGAACGCCGTGCAGAGCACCAGCGCTCCGAGCTGGACCCGGCTCGTAGCCTCGGCCAGTGCGCTCCAGATCGTCCAGCCTTCCCAGACGCCCTGAGGCTCCTTGTCCTCGAAGTGGTAGAGCAGGTGATCGTAGATCCAGACGGTATCAACGCCTGCCTCCTCTGCAGCCAGTGCCAGCGCCTTTATCTCCTGATACGATCGAGGAGCGCCAGTCTCTTCGTTCTCTCCCAGAATGAGTAGAGGTCCTACCTTCACGACTCGCATCCTCCTCCAGCACTAGTTCGCGAACAATGTTCACCTCGCCAAAGCATGCCAATCTCGGCTTGCCCTGCACTCATGCCTGCTCCATTTCGCCATACGATCCCGCAACGTGCTCCAGCCTGGCAAGCCCCAATAGTGAAACCAGTTCCTCCATCTCGGAGAGGGCTGTTGGATCGTTCGGCTCCTCGGCCACCGTTTCGAGCTCGATGAAACAGCCGAGCCGGTCGACGTTGTCCAGGTGAATGCGGGTCCGGTTCCATATCGCAACGTCGCGGCGCTTTTCGACAATCGTCGCGACTCCAAGTGTCAACGATAGCGCTCCCAGCAAGGCCTGAACCGAATCTGTGGGGACCGTCGCGCGTTGATAGTCGCTCCATCTCGCGCCTGAGGCGTCCGGTCGGTGATATCCAATCAGCTCGGCCGACGTTTCGCCGGTGGAACTGGTGATTTCCCGAAGTTTCAGGCGACCCGCCGGAACGGTGAAATAGGTATCGCTATGGCTCAGGCGGGAAAAGGGCTCCGAGCCCGCCGCCAGCGCAGCCTGCCGGACTCGCTCGAGGTCATTATCTGAACAGCGGATTTTGACTTCGAGGTTTGTCGCCACGTCGTTCCTCTGCTTCCGTTATAGTCTGCGGGCTCCACGAGCTACCGGCATTCATCTGCTTTTGCGCGTGCTTCTGGTCGAACATGACATCTGGTAAAGAATCGGCAATCGAGAATCAGTCGAGCACCGACTACGGCGCTGTGCTGCAGAATCCACAGTTTCGCACGCTGTGGCTGAGCTCGCTCTTTGCCCTGGTGGCCTGGTCGATCTCGCAGGTAGCCCTGCCCATCTTCGTCTATGCGCTGACGGGCTCGGCGGCGACCATGGGCGTCATCCTGGTCATTCAGCTAATTCCCCGCGCGTTGCTTTCGCCCTTTGCCGGGGTACTTGCAGACACGTTCAATCGCAAGTGGCTTCTGGTCGCATCGTCGGCAATTCAGGCGATTGGCGTGGCGATGCTGCCAATCGCCAGCGAAGTCTGGCATGTCGCGGTGCTCTCTGTGCTGATCGGCATGGGATCGGTGCTCTACATCCCGGCTGAAATGGCGACCGTGCCGACGATTGTCGAACCGCACCAGCTGGTGACCGCGTTGTCGGCGGTACAGGTGGCATCGAGTATCACCAGGGTGATCGGGCCCGCTATTGGCGCCGGGCTGATCGCAATGAGCGGCACCGATCTGGCGTTCACCGTTCAGGCGGGAATGTTCCTAATCGCGATCGCCATTTTGATGCGGCTGGAGCTGCCACCAGTCGAACCGATCCCTGAGGCCAGTCACGCCCGCACGTTTACCCGGTATCTCGTACGTGAGGCCAGAGATGGGCTACGAATCGTCTGGCGGATTCCGATTGTGCGGGCGATCTGCACCACTGAGTGTCTCTGGTCGCTGGCGCTGGCCACGCTGTCGATCTCCGCGGTGGTGTTCGTGAACGAGGAGCTGGACCTTGGCGATCGAGCGTCACTGGTCTACGGCCTGCTGGCGGCGACGCTGAGCGCTGGAGCCGTGATTGGGGCGCTGATCGCCAGGCAGATCGACCGGCGTGGCGGGCGGATCACGTTGCTGCTGGTTGGCTATCTGGCGCCGCTGGCACTGGTGCCAGTGTTCCTGACGCCGCCGCTACCGGTGCTGTTCCTGTGCTGGTTCGTGGTCGGGTTTGCGGACGCCTGGCTGGTGATCGCGATGTACGCGTACGTGATCGAGTCTGTCCCGGCGAACGCGCGGGGCCGGGTCTTTGCGATTTGGGGCGGCTTGATGTCGGTAGCAAGCCTGGGCACGTTTGCGCTGGTTGGCTGGCTGACAGAACACCTTGGGCCACAAACAACCTTCCTGATCGCAGGATTGACGGTGGCCATTGGCAGCCCGCTGGTGCTTTGGCTGTCTGGGGCACTCGCCTCAATTCGAAGCAGCCCGGCGGTCTTGCCGGGTGAGGCAATCTGAACTGACCGGAGAAGGTGCCGTCGGGTACAATCGGCGCGGTGGAATCGACCGGGCAGCAGTGATTTTTCGAAAGAGCGTGGCCGCATGGGATTGTTGAACCGAAACAAGCGGAATCCAGGACAGCCGTACTGGCACGACTATCCCAGCGTTGAGCGCCGCGTTGTTGACGATGGCTGGCGCTTTTCCCTGAAGGGCTCGCCGCGGCACTACGACGATGTGAAAGCGATCATCGAAGCCGATCCGGACTCGGTTGTCTATTTCGGCGAGGCCCTGACTTATGAGCGGGGAGCCGGCGTGGCCCTTTGGCGAGTCAGCTCGAAGAGCTTCACCTGGTTGCCGAAGCTGTACGAATGGTGGGCGGAAGCCGAGCGGATCGAGCCGGTCAACTTCACGTTCCACCTCTATCTGCCGGACAACCTGAAGTACCCGGCCCTGGATCTGCGGATTTATACCCCGGACGCCGTCGAGCGTTACATCCGTCAGTACGCGCCGACGACTGCTGCGGAGACGGTGGCGTTTTCGAGAAGGCGATAGGGAACAAGCTTATCTGGAGCTAGGAACTGGGAACTGGGAACTAGTTGACCCCAATCCCCAAACACCTTGCCCCTCTGCGGAGGGGATGGGGTTTTCTGTGTTGGATGGGTTTGCGGCGGGATCGACCTGGTCGTCGAGTGACCTTTTGTTGGGGTCGTGATGACGAAGGCCAAGAAGGCGAGCGACATCATCGCTCGACCGGGATCCTGTGTTGCGCCGGGTTGGGATTACGGCTCGAAAGCCGAGGGAAAGAATCGTCGCGCAGGACATTGCAGTAGTTCCAGAGCTTCTGGACGATCTGCTGAGAGTGGTTCGAGGCCAGATACTGACAATAGTCGAGCCTTTCCTACTAAATCAACAAATTAGTGCTTTCGGTGCTACTCCAAACTCAGCCGCTTCCGAGCGCGCCTTCTCCGAATACCTACGTAGCCTCTGAATTGGCCTAAGACTCGATCGCCGCGCTCTGAATTTGCCGAAGCGTGCGACCGTTACTGTCTTTCCACTCTATTCGGCCATTTGCCGTTCGACCCAGCAGGACTGCCGCAGCAGTTGATGGAGATTCAAACCGATAGTCTTGCGTGACCACCAGATTGCCATCCTGCTCGATCAACACGCCGGATTGAAGCAGGTCCTGTTTCAGTGTCTTGGCAAACTCATGCTGGGACGGTACGTCATCGATCCGTCCACGCGAACCTTTGAGGACGACGAATCCCTCCGTTGTCTCCCTACCTTGTGCCTCGGCTTTTAGTCCTTTCAGGTATAGTCGTTCAGAGGCTCCCACTACGTCCTTGGTCTCGACCACTTCAAACGCGGTAAGTCCGAGAAGGGGGTAGATGAGTAGCATGTCCTCAAGAAACGACTCCATGTCGGCTTGATCCGATTCAGAGATCTGAGTTTGCGCTGGCTGCGTTGTGTTGCGTAACTGCGCCCGCTTGGCTTGCCGAGCGATCCCCACCAGCCTTGATTCAAGATACCTAACGTGGGCCTTATTCAAATTTGCGTCTTTACTCGCGAACAGAATGAATTGAGTCCAGTCTTCATCAGTGCCTTGGTGTTGTTTGAGCCGCGTTGCGACGACGTCCGCCTCGCCGATGTAGATCGACGACTGACTTCCATGTTCACTTTGCCCAATGAGAATGTAGATCCCCGGTCCTGCAAAATGACTGCGCTTGAGCGCATCGGGCAATTGAGATCGACTGCACATGTAACCGATCCCTGACCAGTTCGACTTCTCGACAATCTTTAGCCCCTCAGGCTTGCCGTCCGCGAGGAAAATCTTGACGGTAACTCCCCTACTCAAAGTGCACTCCCTATGTCGCTTGTTGATTGATCATCGTGGTGTCTCTACCATGCCTGAATGATTGTCCTTTACCCGCTCAAACAGCACGCCAGCCGGACCGTCGCACTTGACCTGAGGTACGAACTGGACCTCGAACACGCGCCTCAATATAGATCGTCTCGGGCCCGGTGGTCCTGCACGACCCAACCTGCGCTGACGAGCGAGGCGTCGATGGATTCTCTGGAGAGTGCTTCCGGGTTTGGCAAGGCGTACCCAACCGGTGATCGGCCAATAGCTATGCGATTTATTGTATGTCACAGAAATGGGAGCGAGGGCTCTACGATGCGATTGGCGGTCTGCCGGGCTTCGGGCGGCGACCGGGAGCCGATCTTCGATCGACGCATCGACACGGAGGTCGATGCCTA
>JBGTJM010000089.1:0-3786 GCA_041745115.1 Thermomicrobiales bacterium | reverse complement strand
TATCGGTAGGGTTTGGTCTTTGATGCTGGCCGTGATGCTGGCGATGACTGCGTTGCCGGTAGTGATCGATCCGGCTGTCGCTCAAGGCTCAGCGAACATCGTTGTCACTGCCTACGACGCCGATGGCGTTACACCGCTTCCGTTTGCCAGAATCCAGGTAACGGCTTCAGACGGAACTGTCTTTACTCCGAGAGAAACCGGCCTCAGTGGCAAAGTGACCTTTCCAGTCGAACTCGATTCGGATGGCCTGACATTCCTGGTGGAGCAAGAAACCCCTCCGGCTTGTGGAATTGCACCGGATCCTCAAACGGTAGGGCCGCTGGCCGACGGTGAGTCAGCAAGCGTTGCTTTCGTGACCCAGACCGACCCAACCTGCACGCTCGGCACAATCGCGGTTTACCACTACAGCTGTCCAGGTGGTTTCGACGCAACCGCGGCAGGCTATGAAGCCTGGCGGGATGGATGCACGTTTGAAGAGAACGGGGTGCAATACCTTTTTACGTCATCCAGTACAGGTCAGCAGTGGCAGCCGATCACAGGCCAGTGGGGAATCGCTGGCAGGGCGCCAATCGTCGGCCTGCCACAAGGTCAATACACGATTCAGGAGCAGAACCCGCCGGCTGACGAAGCTGATGCAGTGTTCTACTGTTTGACCTATTCGACTCCGAACTATGTGACGTCGCCAAATCCGACAAGTATCGATCGAGTTGATGCTCCAGGCGGAGTCGCGACGATTTCTCTGAACAACAATCGCGTCTCCTGCGACGTGTTCAAGACCGAGCAAGTCGACGAGCCTGAAGATCCGCAGGTCGATCCAACCAGCGAGCCGACTTCTGACGGAGGGGCGGTCGATCCTGAACCTGTGGATCCTGTTGGCACCGCAACGACCACCAGCGACCTGAATCTTCGAGCAAGCCCCGATCCAAATGCGAATGTACTCGCTCTGATGCCTTCGGGGAGTGTGGTCGATGTGCTGGGCCCGGAGCAGAACGGCTTCCTGCCTGTGCGCTATGAAGGTGAGAATGGCTGGGCCGGGGCTCAGTTCCTCCAGATTGGTGGGGCTGTAGAGCCGACGGCGACAACCGAACCCGTTGAAATAGCTCCAACGGCAACAGCAACAGATGAGGTGATCGTTGCTGATGATGAGCCGATCGGCCAGTTGGTCACGAACTCCGACGTCAATCTGCGAAGTGCGCCTTCTCTGGATTCAGATGTGGTTCTGGTACTGCTGCCGGGCACAACGGTCGATTTGATGGGAGCGTCGCAGAATGGGTTCGCTCCGGTCCGGTACCAGGGTCAGACTGGCTGGGCGAGCGCAGAGTTTCTGAGTGACATTGCCGAAGAGCCGACCTCGACGCCCACTGCTGAACCGACTGAGACGGATCCCACCGCGACGGCTACGACCGATGCGACTGCAACACCTACGGCCCAGGTGATCGTTCCACCAGACGTGCCAGTCGGAACCGCAGTGACAAGCTCGGATGTCAATCTCCGAGACGGTGCATCTGCGAACGCGAACATCATCCTGGTGCTGCCAGCAGGTGCTGAGCTCGACATCCTTGGTGAACCAGATAATGGGTTCTATCCTGTCAGATACCAGGATCAGCTTGGCTGGGTCAGCGAAGCATTTCTCGAGTTCCAGGTTGCGACAGAAACCCCCGCGCCGACGGAGACTCTGTTGCCGACTGAAACTGCAGAGCCGACGGCAACTGCGACTGAGGTGGCACCGTTGCCAACAACCGCTCCTATCGGATCAGCCTGGGCGACCGACGACGTGAACATGAGAAGCGAGGCGAATGGTGCTTCCGCGGTTGTGCTGGTGATCCCGGCAGGTGAGGAAGTTGCGCTACTTGGACCTCAACAGAACGGCTTTACTCCCGTGCGTTACCAGGGGCAGGATGGCTGGGTGAGTGCCGCGTTCCTGAGCCTGCAGCCGATCGTGCAGCCTGCTGATGAAGAACCTGCCACGATCGAGCTTCACAAATCTGTTTGTGATGCGGGATATGTTCCGGGGCCGTCGATTTTCGACGACTGTCACGAGGATGGTCTGGCAGGCATCACGTTCTTCATCTCTGGTCCGAATGCCTTCGAAGACCAGGATGTGACGGTACGGGCAGGGGGAGTTGGCCCGGGCATCATCGTGTTCGATCAGCTCGAGCCAGGGACATACACGATCAATGAGGATGTACCTGGGGATTTCACGAGTATTTATGTCTTTTGTTCGATGGCCGATTCTGACGAGGTCGTGCCATTCACGAACAATGACCCAATCCAGGGCATCGACATCGACCTGGCGGCAGGGATGTCAGTCATCTGTGACTGGTACAACATTCCTGATGACCAGGGAGGTGAAACCGGCACAGCGTCAGTCGAGCTGCACAAGGCAGTCTGCGAACCGGGCTACGTGCCTGGACCGAACATCTTCAATGATTGCCACAGCGAGGGTCTGGCGGGTGTCACGTTCTTCATCGAAGGAAGTGGCGGCTTCAGCGATTCTGCAGTGACCAACATCCCGGTTTCACCTGGTCCGGGCATCGTGACCTTCAGCGAACTCGATGCTGGCGGGTATACGATCTGGGAGGATGTTCCTGGCGATTTCACGAGTATCTTCGTCTACTGCTCGCTGTCGAGCTCGGATCAGGTCGTTCCGTTCGTGTACAACGGCGCCGTCCAGGGAATCGATATCGAGCTTGCCGAAGGCATGTCGGTGATTTGCGACTGGTACAACATCCCCGATCAGCAGGAGACCGGCACGGTCGAGGTGATCAAACGGACGTGCCCAGTCGGTTATGACGACGAGGCGGCCAATTTCAACGCGTTTTTCACCGACTGTGTGAGCCGAACAGACGGCATCGAGTTCACCCTGACTCCGTTCTCCGGCACTGGAGTGTCCAGGACGACCGGGAGCGATGGTGCTGGCAGGGCGCTGTTCACCGGACTGGGAACTGGCGCGTTCACACTGAGTGAAGACCTGCCCGGGGAATTCGTGACTCGGTATGCGTACTGCGGGCCGGACGATCGCAACCTGAGCGCGGTCACGGTCGTGAACGGAGCCGTTCCGCTTCAGTTGAGTGGAGCCTCTCCAGACGCGGTCTGCCTGTGGTTCAACGTCCCGGAGGATTTGAGTGGCGAAACCGGGTATATCTCCCTGAGCAAATATCTCTGCCCAGAGGGGACCAGTAGCAGCTACTACCAGAAGTGCTCGCCAACCCCGCTTTCTGGAGCGACATTCCAGCTGGATGGGCCGGGCTCCAACGATGGCAGTGCTCTGACCAACAATCTCGGTCGAGTCTTCTTTGGTGATTTGCCGGCGGGGAACTACACCATTACGGAGATACCGCCAGCCAGTGTTGATGTAGCGGTGTATGTCGTCGCATGCCAGGCTGGAGGGGCTGCGTACAAGTTCACCTACGATGACTCGACGGGAATGAGGATCAAGCTGAATCTGCCTGTCGGTGGGGAAGTCCATTGCAACTGGTACAACATCCCCAAGCCAAAGGAAATTCAGCCATTGCCGATCGCCGCGGGACAAGGGACGATCACGGTGCACAAATTCCTGTGCACGGGCAAACCGATCCGGTCGTACGACTGGAATGTCGACTGTGTGCCACAGGTCAGCCCGGAAGGCTTCTCACTTTCCAGCGTTTCGGGTACTCGACTGGCAAACGGCACCACGAACCCGAATGGAAAGCTGATTTTCATCGGGCTTGCCAACGGCTCGTACAAGTTGGATGAAACGACCGGCGACTGGTGCCATGCTGAAGCCGATCTGGTCGATGCTGGCGG
>JBGTJM010000088.1:0-2036 GCA_041745115.1 Thermomicrobiales bacterium | reverse complement strand
ATTGCGGTGCACAGCACCCATCCGCCAGCACCGCTTTCGTTGCTGGCGCGCACAGGCGGATTTTCCTACGACGCATTCGAAGCGCTCGAGCAGCAGCGCCTGGCGATTAGTCTCCCGGTGATGCGGGGTTCCGTGCATGTGATGGCCACCGAGGACGCACCCTGGATCTTTGCAGCAACGCGTGAAAGCGGCGAAAAGTTGACCAAACGGGTCGCCTCGCGTGTGGGTGACCACCGATCGTTCGACGACTACAGAGCCAAGCTGCTGCCAATGCTCTCAGATCCCGTGGCCGGGGCAGATATCCGGGAGAGGCTCGGCATCGACGAAGACGAGTTTCTGGCGATTCGCCTGATGACCCGCAGTGGCGACGTCCTGCGCCTGTCGACGAATCCTCGCTCCGATCGATTGCAATACGTGGCGACCGAAGCATGGTTGGGCAAACCGATTGAGGACGTAGACCGGCAGACGGCCCTGAGGCAGCTCGCGACCGCATATTTCGATGCGTTTGGCCCTGCTCGTGTCAGGGATTTTTTATGGTGGGCCGGATTGCCGCAGCGAGATGCGAAATCGGCCATCGAGCACCTCCAGCTGGTCGATGTAGGCGTAGGTCTCCTCTTGCCAATCGAGCTCGAACCAGCATTCAAAACGGTTGAGCCACTTGAGCCGACGATGTTCGCGTTGCTACCGAAGTGGGACAGCTACACGATGGGCTACGCGCCCGATGGTCGTCAGAGATTTGTCGATGACGCTCACGCGTCGCTGGCGTATACGAACAAGGAAACTGGAGTAGGAGCGACAACCGGTGATGGGTTGCCACTCATTCTTCAAAGTGGCCGGGCTATCGCCAGTTGGTCGCACCGATTTAGCGGCAAAAAGATGGCGGTCCAGATCACGCTCTTTCCCGGCGAATCGCTCGATCGGGCAGCTGTTGCCGAGCGATTCGAAGAGGTAGCAAACTTGATGGCATGCAACTCGGTGGCTCTGGAGCTCTGACCCGGGAAACGGTCGACGTTGGCTGGGTGGTCGCAGTTGGAGATGGATGCCCGCTCCTCGTGCGAGCAACTTTCCGGTATCATATGCCGCAGTAACGGATCCCCGCGACGACCCCGAGCGCAGTTGCAATGCGAATCCAACGGCATTGCAGAATGTGACTTCGTTCGCCCGAAGTCCTCAGGAGGCTAGGTGACAGGATGATTACCAGAATGGCTGCCGGATTGGTCGTTGCGGTCTTACTCGTATTTTCAGGAGTTGCAGGTGCTATTGCGCAGGACGCTACTCCGGTCGCGTCACCGGTAGCTGTACCAGAAGAACTACCAATCACGCTGATACCGTGGGTTGTCACCGACGAGATGCGCCCCGCTGCCGCGCAGTGCACGATTGAGCCGGTTGATGTCTCGGCGCTCGCCGACGCACTGATTGCTGCCGAGCCGCGCCCAGCTCCCATCGTGACAGACAATCTGCTTGTGGCCATTCCGGCGCTTGGTCCTGCCGATCAGGCCACCATCGACGGTATCCTGGCGACGCTCACGCAGTTCTGGGCCTGCAACAACGCTGGCAATCGTCCGGCTATGGTGGCATCGTTCACGCCACTTGGAACCGCCGACCTCTACGGTCTCGACCTCAATGCCGCTGACGAAGAGTTGAGGGCGGCAGTTGAAGGGGCGCTGGTCCCCGGGGACCCACGACCTGAAGGTGAGATTTCCGGCATCGATGGCATTATCTCGATCGTCGCCCTGAACGATGGCCGCACAGCGGCTCTGGTGTTGAACACCGATCCTCGAATCGCCGGTGGCGATCAGGTCCTCGATCTCATCATCTTTATCGAGCAGGACGGTAGATTTCTGGTCGACGAGTTCGTCGGAGATCCTTTCGATCAAACCCCGGGATACGGCGTCGAGAACTAGCAAACAGGGGGTGACGCGTCCCGGGACAGACCGGGGCGCGTCAATATGGTGTCACCGTTTCCCGTGACGTGGATCGAGGGCATCGCGTAGCCCGTCGCCAACGAGGTTGAAGGCGAGCACGGTCACAAAGAT
>JBGTJM010000087.1:0-8576 GCA_041745115.1 Thermomicrobiales bacterium | reverse complement strand
GAGGCATTCGGCTATCCATTCGACAGACGAGTCGACAGGTTCGAGGAAGGAATCCAAATCATTCATGGGCTACTGAAAACCGGCCATGTCGATTTTCACGGGACCTACTCCCAAGCACGAAACTGTGAGCTACGTCCCAGAGGGCCACGAGAAAATGGTCCGCCGATTCTGATTGGAACCACTGGCGAGCGAATGCTGAGGATCACCGCGAAATATGCGGACCACTGGAACACCTGGTTCAGCCAGACCGACAACGATCTCGCCAAATTGAAGATCCTGTTGAAGCGTGTGGACAATGCGTGCGAAGCGGCAGGTCGCGATCCAGCTACGCTCGAACGAAGCTCGGCCGTCAAAGTGGAGGTCGGCCCTAATTCACCCTCAGCGATGTCTGCCGCTCCACTGACCGGCGAACCGGAACAGCTTGCGAATAAGCTGCGGGACTACGCGGCCGCTGGTCTGAGTCATGTGCAACTCTGGATAGAACCGAATACGGTAGGCGGCATCGAGGCATTTGCTGAAGTACTGGACTTTCTCGACCAGTAGCCGAATCGTTCTCAGAAATTCGTTGCTCAGCATTTAGCTGAGCGAGTCGGACCCGACTGACCGGGCCACTTCCCGACTGGCAATCAGTGCAGGCGCGGCGCTGCTGATCGATCCTTTTTTCGTTGGAGCGCTCGCCGACCGGGTGGACCTACGATGGGGTATGGATATTGTGTTGCCACTGCTCAATGTCGAAACCGTCAATGCTTCTGCCGGCGAAAGTGAAATCAGCGCCATCTTTAGCCTATAAGCTATGCCTGAATCAACGTGCTCACATTTACTCGACTCCTTCGCGGACGAAAAATCTGGCATCGAACCGCGGAACTCCGAGGATATCCCACACAGACCAGTTGATTGGTGATTTGAGGGCGATTGCTCTCGCAAAGGGGTGACGCAATGAAGGCTGTACTCGTCGAGGCACCAGGTCTAATCAACGTGACTGATCTTCCCGTCCCGGAGATAAACTCCAACGATGTGCTGGTTCGTGTCGCATCCTGTGGCATATGCGGAACGGATATTCACATCCTCGATGGCGAGTTTCCACCGACGGTCTATCCCATCGTGCCGGGCCACGAGTTTTCGGGGACTGTCGAATCCGTAGGAAATGAGGTCGAGGGGATCGCAGTAGGCGATCGCGTTGGCGTCGATCCAACCCTTAATTGCGGCGAGTGTTTTTTCTGTCAGCGAGGCCAGGGAAACCTTTGCGAACGCTGGAATGCCATCGGCGTTGGCAAAGCATTCGGAGCGTTTGCAGAGTTCGTTTCGGTGCCAGCTCGGACAATCTATCCGTTGCCTGATGAACTGTCGTTCAAAGCAGGTGCGCTGATCGAGCCTGTCGCCTGCGTATTGCGAGGCTTCCATCTGATGAATCCGAAGCCCGGCGCCACGTACTGCATCTTTGGGGCGGGACCGATGGGGCTGCAGAATGCCCAGATCGCCCGATTCTTTGGCGCGTCACATGTGGCCATGATCGACATCAATCCTGCCCGTCTCGATATCGCCCGCTCGTTTGGATTCGATAATGTGGGGCCCACGCTCGATGCGGTCCGCGACGTCGCACCCCGGGGCTTCGACATTGTGATCGAGGCCACTGGCAAGACGAAAGTTGCCGAACAGGCCATCGACGCAGTCATTCGGCGTGGGACGTTCCTGCAGTTTGGCGTCTGCCCGCCGGATGAAGCCGCCTCCTTTGACATGTTCAGAATCTACAACGAAGAGATTACGATCATCGGCACAATGGCGATCCTGAACAGCTACGGACCCGCAATCGACGTGCTCCGTGCGGGCGCCATCGACACCGAAAAGATGGTCACCCACACCTTTCCCCTCGATCAGTTCGGGGCAGCCGTCGAACTCGTTCGCCGCGGCGAAGGCCTCAAGGTGCAGATCACACCGTAGTCGAGTTTCGAGCAGGACTCCGCTCACGAGCCTACTGGCCTGACCTCTTCCGTCTGGTCCTGGGTTCTTCGAAGTGCCCTCTGCGCATGCTCATTCCAGTCACATACCGACATGAAGCGAACAGCGGTTCGATTCCCATTCAGAACTTTCAGCTCAGTGCCGACTTGGTGCGGACAACTCTGTGGACTCATTGCCCAATCGCGCGTTACCCCACTTCAACGGGGTAGCCAGGACCAAGCGGGATTCCAGCCAGGAACCAGACCACGAATAGCAGAATCCAGAAGAACCCCATGATCAGCGCATAGGGAATCATCAGGGCAATGATCGAGCCGATGCCTGACTCTTTCTTGTACCGCTGCGCAATGATGACGATGAACGGGAAGTAGACCATCAGCGGCGTCAGAGTATTGACGGGAGAGTCTCCAATCCTGTAGGCAGCGAGCAATGTCTGTGGTGGCACGTCCAGCCGCATAAAAACCGGAATGAACACCGGCGCAAAGATCGCCCACTTCGGAATAACTCCCGGGATGATGAAGTCGAGGACAAAGATAACGATGATGAAGCCAACAAGAAGAACGAGCGCCGATGCATCAAGACTCTCGAGCAAGTCGGCCAGCTTCACGCCAATCACATCGGGCAAGTTGCTGTAGTTGAAGTAGGCGATGAACTGAGCAATCATCAGGAGCATGAAGACGAGACCGCCAAGTCCGTTGAACGTTTTGGTGATCGCGGCGATGACGTCATTGGCACTGGTGAATGTCTTCGCACCAATGCCAAAGGCAATGCCCGACACCAGAAACATCAGGGTGATAATGAACAGCAAGCTGTCCATGAACGGCGTGGTGCCAAGGATGTCTCCGTTCACCGGATCCCGCAAAGGAGCTCCCGAAGGAGCGGTCAGGAGCACGATAAGCGCGACAACGCCGAGGAAGCCGAAGAGCGCGTAGCGCAATCCTTTAGCTTCAGCCGCTTCATCGACCTCTGGTCCAGCAGTTGGATCGTCTTCAGCCACCGGCATGGTGGACGGATCCCACGGACCCAGCCTAGGCTCGATCAAGTATTCGGTGACAATCGTACCAACGACACAGAGCATGATCACCGATGCGACGCCGAAGTAGTAGTTGTTCAGAATCGACATCGGCTCACCACCGGCGAGGATGATTGATTCGTTGGCTATTTCGTTGATCATCGCATCAATTGGGGTAGGAATGAAGTTCACAGCAAAGGTCGCGGCAACGCCTGCAAAACCGGCTGCCATGCCGGCCAGCGGATGCCTGCCTAGCGAGTGAAACGCCACTGCCGAAAGCGGTATTAGTATCAGATAGCCCGCATCCGAAGCGATACTCGACAACGCGCCAACCAGGATGATCAGAAAAGTGATGAGATGACCGGGCGCACTCTTCACTAGTTTTCGAATCAGGGCATTCATCATGCCCGCGCCTTCAGCGGCTCCAGCACCAAGCAGGGCGATGAACGTGACAGCGACGACGCCGAAATTCTGAAAGTTGAGAACGAACGAACTGAAGATGAACCGAATTCCCTCGACCGAAAGCAGTCCCTTGATCGAGATTGTAACTTCTTCAATCGTGTACGAAGGCGTTTCGATCGCTCTATCTAGGGGATCCATCTCTATCTGGGTGGTACGGGTGTCCTGATAAGGAACCTCCGTGACGGCGATCGGGGCCGGCACAGCAATCGTATCGGTGACACTTACGTCGAGCCAGTCAAGCACCTGAGAGACGACGATGACCAGGACGATGAGATAAAGAAACATCATCACGGGATGAGGAACCTTGTTCCCTATCCGTTCGATGGTGTCGAGCGCCCGCTCTACCAGGGATTTCGCCGCCACCGGATTGCCTGCCGGTTTGCCAGGATGCGCCAACTGGTCAGCCATTCTCCGTCCCCTCCAACTACTCCGGCCCGCCGCCAAAACTCGTTTACTGTTCCAGTACTAACCGCGTGCCTCCCTGCCCCAGAGTTCTGCCAGACTGACGCACAGTTCAGTGGCCCTTCGCATGTCTTGAATGCTCACCCACTCCAGCGGGCCGTGAAAGTTCTGCATGCCGGTGAACAGGTTCGGTGTCGGTACTCCCATCTCGGTCAGGCGTGAGCCGTCAGTACCACCGCGCGTTGGCGTCGAAAAGTGGTCGATACCGACATTGGTGGCGGCCTGGCGAGCAAGTTCAACCGGTCGCATGTCTTGCTCGAGCCAATAGCGCATGTTTCGATACTGTGATGTGATCTTGCAGGTGACACGTGCTCGGGGCTCTGTCGCCTGAACTGCCGCGCAGACCTTTGTCAGGATTTCACCGAGTTCTTCCAGCGCATCTCGCTCGAAGTCCCTGAGGATGAAATGCAAATCCGCAGATGCCGATGAGCCTTTCAGCTCGACGAGGTGAATGAATCCCTGCCGGCCAGCCGTCGTTTCGGGGGTCCGGGTGACGTGGGGTAAGGTGTCGATAATTTTGGCCGCCAAGTGCAGGGCATTGACCATCACATCCTTCGCCTGACCTGGATGGATGGACACCCCTTCGATATGCACGTCACATCGGTCTGCCGAAAATGTCTCGTAGACGATCTCGCCCAGATCGGCGCCATCGAGGGTGTACGCAACGTCGACATCGAGGTCCGCCGGCAAGTCGGCGTTTACACCTCTGCCAATCTCCTCGTCTGGCGTAAAACAAACCCGGACCGTTCCATGCGGGATTGTGGGGTTGTTGAGCAGATGGCGAGCAAACGCCATGACAATCGCCACACCTGCTTTGTCGTCGGCGCCAAGAAGAGTCTTACCGCTGGCCGTAACGATGTCATCACCGACCTTGCTCGCGAGATATGGCGACTCAGAGGCTGACAGCACGAGCTCCGGGTTGTCGGGAAAGTGAATGTCGCTGCCATCGTAGTTTCGGTGCACGACTGGATTGACGTCAGTTCCGCTGAACTGAGACGTGGTATCCACGTGAGCCAGGAAGGCTACGACCGGCGATTCCGTGTCGATGGTGGCAGGAATAGTGGCAATCACAGCGCCATACTCAGTGAGCCGCACATCTGTTGCCCCCATCTCGCTTAGCTCATCGACGAGCAGCCGCGAAAGATCGAGTTGCTTTGCAGTACTTGGCGATGATAGCGACGAGCCGTCAGCTTCGGTATCGATCGCCGCGTACCGGACAAGCCGCTCTTCGAGCTCACGATCGAATGTACTTTCATCTCGAGTCAACGGGAACCTCCCCTGATACACGATTTCCTCTACAACCCACCGCTTCATCTACCGACGCATCTAAAACGACCCTCTAGATCTCGGCAAGCTCCTCCAGATACACAATCGCCGTCTCGATACCCCGATCGAACATCTCAATGTGGAAGTGCTCGTTCGGCGCGTGCAGGCCATCGCTATTCAATCCATAGCCCATCATCACCACCGGGATCTTCATCAAGTCGACAATGTCAGCAACTACAGGAATGCTGCCGCCACCGCGAGTGAACACGGGCGCGTATCCCCAGCCTCGCTCGTAAGCGCGAGCTGCGGCCTGCATTTCTGGGAGGTCAAAAGGAATCAACGCTGGCCGACCAGTGGTCAGAAGCGAAACTGATACCTCAACAGTTGGTGGCGCGATTGACTCGATGTGCGTTTTGATCAGCTCGAAGATCTTGTCAGGATCCTGATCGGCAACTAGGCGCGAACTCAACTTGGCGCCCGCCGAGGCGGGGATGATGGTTTTCGGTCCCGGCCCGCTATAACCGCTCCACATCCCGTTGATATCCAGCGTCGGTCTTGCGGAAACGCGCTCCTGGATCGTGAAGTTCGCATCCCCCCATACTCCAGGGCTTCCGGTGGCTTCCTTGAACTGCTCCTCGGACTGGGCAGACTTTGCAATCATCTCCCTTTCCGCATCGGTCAGAGCGACGACACCATCGTAGAATCCGGGAACCGCGATGGTGTTGTCATCGTTGTAGAGGCTCGCGAGAATCTCAACGAGCGCCAATGCAGGGTTGTGCGTGGCACCTCCAAAGAATCCACTGTGCAAATCCTCGCGAGGGCCCTTCACCTCGATCTCGAGGTAGGTCATGCCTCTAAGGCTGTGCGTGATCGCTGGCTCCTGCATCGTGCGCATCGACGAGTCGCTGATCAAGCAAACGTCTGCCCGCAATTTCTCCAGGTTCGCCTCAATGAAAGGAGTGAGGTTGGGGGAGGAAACCTCTTCCTCGCCTTCGAGCAAAAACTTGACGTTGACCGGTGGACCGTCACCTGATCCGAGGTACGACTCTACCGCCTTGACGTGGATCAGAAGTTGGCCTTTGTCGTCAGTTGCGCCGCGTGCGTAAATTTTTCCGTCTTTGATTACTGGCTCAAATGGCGGAGTGTCCCATCCATCTTCCAGAGAAGCGGGCACGACGTCGTAATGTCCGTAAACGAGGACTGTCGGTTTGTCTGTCCCAGCCCCCAGCCATTCGCCGTAAACAACTGGATGTCCTTTCGTTGGAAGCACGGCAACTTCGTTCAGGCCGAGCTGCTGCATGTGGGCTGCCAACCAGTCGGCCATCCGTCTCACGTCGGACGCGTGTGCGGGATCACCGCTCAAACTTGGAATGCGAAGCGACTCCAGAAGCTCGTCCAGGAATCGATCTCGATTGGCCCGAGCGAACGCTCTTGCCACTTCACTAGCAGATCCCATCGTTCCTCAATCCCCTCCGGTCCTGAATCGCCACTCAGTTCACACCGAAAAATGTTGCACGTTCAGCCACAACCCGAAAAGTGAGCCGTGCCAACATCGTGTTCAGAACAGTGCCATCACCGATAGCAACAAACACAAGTACTTGATTGTTAAAATTTAAGTTTCTGATCAGGAAAATCACTGGCCTGGATCATAGACCGCTGGTGCGGGCGAGTCAATGTCTCACGGCGCGCGCAAGTTACACCCTCAAGATGTGAGAAGTCGAGAGTCGCCAATGAACAAGAGTCTGGAAGCACGTTCTGTTGATTGTGACCACATGACGATCGTTGAGCACAATCATCCCGTGAGCAAATCGCCCAGATGTCGACCAAGCCAGCCGAGCAACTGGCGACACCGCTGCCCGCCCGCGCGCTCACTCGCCTCGAAACAAATAGTGCTTCCCCAGTTCTTCAGGAGCAGCCGCCCCGGCGAGCAACATGTCGCATTCGAACTCGCTTGCCAGATGCTCGAGCACGTGAAGGGCCCCGGTTTCACCCGCGACCGCGAGTCCCCAGAGTATCGGTCGGCCGAGCATGACCGCATTCGCGCCAAGTGCGAGCGCTTTCAGCACATCGGTGCCGCGCCGGAATCCTCCATCAACAAGGATCGGAACCCGGGAACGAGTCGCTTCTGCAATCGGCGGCAAGGCCTCGATCGAAGATATCGAACTGTCGAGCTGGCGTCCACCATGATTCGACACAACGATTCCGGCAGCCCCGTGTTCGACCGCCAGGACGGCGTCGCCGGGATACAAAATGCCTTTGACGATGACTGGTACGCCTGCAAGATCCACAAGCCATTCCAGATCGGCCCAGGTCAATGCAGACTCGAACTCTCCCCCGCTTGAGGGGAGCAGGTTGGACGGATCAATACGCCCTCCCGGTTCCGCTGCCTGTGGTTTGCGCATGTTGGCCAGAATGATTCCATCCGGCAGCACGAAATTGTTCCGCCTGTCGGCCTCTCGCATGCCGAATCGCGCCAGGTCGACCGTCAGGACGATTGCCGTCGCACCAGCGGTCACCGCACGAGCCACGAGGTTCGAGGTCAACTCGCGGTCCTTGAATATGTACAGCTGAAACCACCACGGGCCAGCTTCGGCAGCAATCTCTTCGATCGACACTGAGGAAGCAGTACTCACCGCATAGATCGTGCCGGCGGCTTTGGCAGCACGAGCCGTTGCGAGTTCGCCTTCAGAACAAACCAGCTTGTGAAGAGATGTCGGTCCCACGACGATTGGCGACGTCAGATCGTGTCCCAGAAGTTGAGTCGCTGTCGACGCCCCTTCGATTCCTCGCATGACCCGAGGCACGATGGTCCATCGATCGAACCCGGCGCGATTCGCGCGCAATGTGACTTCGTCACAGCTCCCGCCGGCGATGAAGTCGTAAACCATCGGTGAAAGGATTGCTTGCGCTGCTACTTCGTAGTCGTGGAGATTTAGCGGACTGTCCATCAGATGCTCATCCTGTCCATCTCGTCGGTCTACAGGAAGGGATGCTAGCACCTGATGGGCGGCTGGACTGCGGGCGGCTGGTTTAGCAACGTTCCTGGCGCCTACCGGATATCACTCGGCTGCATGGTGATGATCCAAACCGATGCTGGTGTGGAACCGGTGGCTCGATACTCGATCCCAGTAGTCGCGTGGACTCTCCCAACGTCCCCTGTCCCAAACATCTGACCACTGGCGGCCTTTGTGAACTCTCCAGTGCTTGCCCGCGAAACGATCATACCTTCCCGAAACTCAGTGGCAATCTGACCGGAGTTGACGACAAACATCTCTGCGGCTTCGACCGAATGCAACGGCATTCCGGCACCGGCTGGAAGCATAACCATACCGAGTGAGAGGTCGATATGGTTCGACGCTGATAGTCCTTGCACACCTCCGGCAGCAAGAAGAGTCACGCTGACGGCCGTCGCAGCGAATGT
>JBGTJM010000086.1:0-5407 GCA_041745115.1 Thermomicrobiales bacterium | reverse complement strand
GATCGAGGCTGATCTGCTGGCTCTGGGTGCCACTGAGGTGCCCTCTTCGGCAATTGGTGAGTCAGTACTGAGACATCTCAAGGAGGTCGACCAGGTTGCATATATCAGATTTGCATCGGTCTATCGAGAGTTCGCCGACATCGAGGACCTGCGGCGCGAAGTCGAGGATCTTGCCGACGACGACATGTGACCTTCAACGGTCAGGCGAGGTTCGGCAATAAGGCTCAGCAAACGACCCGGTCGAAAACTCATTCGCCGGGTCGTTTTCCTATGATGGTGTTCGGGGTGTGATTACGTAGTGGCGGTCGCCGTCAACTGTTTTTCGACGCGGTCGACAATCGATCGTTTTGGGTATCCGCCCATCATTCGGTCCACTGGCTCACCATTCTTGAAGAGAATTAGCGTGGGAATCGTCATGATGCCGAGTTTCGCAGCATTGGCTTGTTGCTCGTCTACATTGACTTTGACGACTTTGAGCGATTCCGATCGATCTTTGGCGAGTTCTGACAGGACTGGGGCCATTGCCCGACACGGTCCACACCACGGCGCCCAAAAATCGACGATTACGAGTTTGTCCGATTTGAGGACCTCAGTCTCGAACTCATCGTCGGTGATTTCAACTGGTTTTGTCATTCTTTGCTCCAGCGAGGATTGATTCGTATCGTTCGCGGGCTGGCTTTGCGATGGGGAAAGTCCCCCGATGCGATCGCGCAGTTGAATAGCCGTCCGCGTCGCGTCAGTATACTATCCGGCTTCGCTCAGGGTTCGATTGACTGCTATGCCGTTTGAGAGAGCAACCTGGCGATTCCGATCTCAGGGTCGATCTCAGCCACCCGGTATGAGCGCAAGGAGGTCTCGTGCGTATCTGCTTTGATCAATCCGCGCTCGAATTCCCGCCTTCGGGTATTCGGACCTATGTTTCCGAACTGTCGCGTGAAATGAGGGCCCTCGAGCCAGAGATCGAACTCGTACCAGTGGACCGAGCCACTCACAGCGGCATAGTAGGGCGACGACTTCCGCCGAGGTTGGGCAAGCTCTGGTGGGATCTTTGGTTGGCAGGACGGTCATCCGCCAGCAGTCGAAGTGACATCCTGCATGTTCCGCATTTCTCTGCTCCGGCGAGGTTTGAGGGAGCATTGGTCGTCACGGTGCACGATTTGATCCCCCTCACTGAAAACGCGTATCGGCACAGCCGAGGAATGCGCGTGTACGTGTCCCTGATGAAACGAACCATTCAGTCGGCCTCGTTCGTGATCGTACCGTCGCTCTACGTTCGGGCTGAAGTCCTGCGACATCTGAACATCGCGGAAGAACGCATCAGAGTCGTTCCAATGGCCGCAAGCGATCACTTTGCGCCTGCAATCGTGGCTGGAGCCATTCCAGAAGAACTTCGGAGGATCGGCATCGATGGTCCCTACGTGCTGAATATGGCTGGTTTCGATGTGCGGAAGAACCTGCCGATGTTGCTGGAGGCGTTCAAGCACTTTCGAGAGACGAGCGTCACTTCGCACCGGCTGGTGATCGGAGGGGCGCCTCACACGCGGAATGACACGGTTTACCCGCGTCTCGAGCCGTCGATCGAGACGTTGGGGCTAGGTGATGCGGTGATCTTGCCAGGTGTCGTGAGCGAGACGCTCAAGTTGACGCTCTACCAGCATGCGGCGATGTATGTGACGACGTCGATGAGTGAGGGGTTTGGAATGACCTGCCTGGAAGCGATGCGTTGCGGAATCCCGGTGATTGGGGTCAATCGAACGAGTCTGCCAGAGGTGATTGGCGACGGTGGATTGCTTGTTGAGCCTGATGCTGAGCTGATAGCTCAGAAGATGGAGCGAATCGCGACTGATCCGGAGCTTGCCGGTCATTTTCGCGATCGTGGCCTGGCGCGGGCGGAGCAATTCTCCTGGGAGAAGACCGCCCGGCTCACCCTGGAGGTATATCGCGATGCGATCCCTGCCTAACGTGCACTACTCCAGAGCGTCACAGCCGCGATAGAAGAAGATCTGCAGGTCGACTCGCCCGACTGGATCCTGCAGGGCGGCAAAATTGTCAACTGCGGCCTCGCCAAACTGATCGCTGAAGGCGTCCTGCAGGATTGAGTTGACGGCGTCGGCCACGGCCAGTCCCGTCTGAAGGTCCGGGCTGTATCCGAAGGTCAGCGTCAAACCGACACGGCAACCCTCGTAAGGATTCAGCACGTCGGCGAGCGTTTGGGTTGTCTCTTCGATTGCATCACCGGTCCCTGCAATGAGACCAGCGGCATTGACATCGATTGACACGTCCACCCGGGTTGGGTCAATAGACCCGGACGCCGCCTGTCCAGCGAGCACGGTGGATGTCGCGTTTGCTGCCGCCTGCTGTGTGACCAGCGCCTGGACTGTTGACTGAGCAGCGCTCACTTCAGCCTGAGCGGTAGCCAGCGCGGATTCTTCGGATGTCTGGTTGGCCAGGATGGCTGCAATCGTCGCCTGAGCCGCTTCACTGTCGGCCAGGGCTGTGGCCAGCGCGTTTGCACCGCTCTCGGCATTCTCTGTGGCGATGAGGGCGACCTCGGCAGCCTGAGTTTCCTGCGCGGCGATGGTTTCCTGAGCACTCGCGGCATCTTCGGTGGCGATCGCAGCGGCGGTGGCGAGATTGCTTGTGGCGGCGTCGATATCGTCAGACGCCAGTGCCTGCTGTGTGGCGAAAGCGGCGATCGTTGCCTGGGCGGAAATGGCATCTTCGGTGGCCAGAGCCTGAGCTGTGGCTCGCTCCTCCTCTGACAAGGCGGACAACGTGGCCTGCTCTTCGGCATTTGCGGTTGCCTGGGCCTCCAGCAGCGCTCTTTGCGTGGCCTGGGCCTCGAGCTCCGCTTGTTGCGTTGCGGCCGCAGCCGCGGTGGCCATAGCCTGTGCATCAACGGCGGTGGCTGTTGCCTGGAGATCCGACAGCGTCGATTCCTGTGCCTCGGCTGTTGCCAGGGCCTGAGCCAGCTCAGTGGCCTGAAAATCGGGCATTGGAGAGGGCGTGGGCGTAGGAGCTGGCGAACCGACCGTGTTTGCAGTCAGGAAGAGCATGGCAAGACCCAGCAACAGGTCGGCGAAGAGCCAGCCCCCCAAAAGAATCATGTCTCGGTTTTCTCGGCGTCGTGGCTTCACGGATGTGCTCCGGCGGTTGTTGCGTCAGGGTGCACCTGGCCAGGCGGCTGCAACGAACGCCTAGTCGCGGCTGGGCCAGAAGCCACGCGAGCCTTTGGTCGCTTCTGCGGGTTGCTGCGTTTCTGGTCCCTGTAGAGCATCTCCCTGTATCCAGGAGTCGTCCGCCCCTCGCGATGCAAGGTGCTGGAGTGTGGCTGCGAGTCCATCGAGGCGGCGCAACAGTCCAGCCACCTCGTCGTTCATTTCTCGCTGGCGCAGCGAAGTGGATACGCCTGCCGCGCCGAGATCCTGCGCAACATCGGAAAGACTGGATGCCATAGTGGTCTGTTCAGACAGAAGGCGGGCCAGGATCACGGTTTGCTCCTGAGAAAGCTGACCAATTCGGCTGAACTCCTCGCGGAGCTCTCCAAGCGACATCGAAACGTCTGAAAGCAGACGCGACGAGGCGCTGACACCTCCGGTGCCGGAGCGAAGGGCGTCGGCAAGCTTTGCATTTGCGTCTGTCTGGTCTGCCAGCGCGTTGTCGAGGCTGATCTGACTTCTCGACAGTGCATTCGCGAGCTCAGCAATACTCTGCACGGCTTCCGTGGCTATCCGGCCGGCCTGGCTGGCTGTTTCGGCGGACGAAATCGATCTATCAGCCGCGTCAGCAAGGGCTTCAGCGGCGTCTGCCAGATGCCGCGTCATCGCGGCTTCACGTTGCGAATCCGTAGACATCAGCTTTTCGAGTGACGCGACCGAGCTGAGCAGCCCTCGTTGATAGTCGCCGGATGTGGCAATTTCACTCGACAAGTCTTCAAGCGTTTGATTGAGTCCGGTAGAGACCTGCCGCAAATCCAGAAGCAGGCGGTGGGTCTCTTCTGCACCAGCTCGCATTCCGCTGGCAAAGACACCGAAATCGGCGATTTCCCGCTCGCGACGATCGGCGATGGAGGCGAGGCGATCGTGCTCCGATTTCAAGCGAACCAGCAGCTCCTGGCTGGCGCTTTCAAAGCGACTGGCCAGGCGATCGACACTGCGAGCGAGTAATGCGGGCCGACCGGCGCGATCGGGTGCGAGCGCGACCGTGGCTTCGGCGAGGATGTTGTCCAGCTCGGTCTGGAACAAATTCGCGGACTTCTGAATCTCTTCTTCCCGTTCGTCGCGACGGCCATGCGAGTAGAAGGTGAGGACAATGATGATTGCGATGATGCCGGCATCGAGTAGTGCAACGGACGAGAATCTTGGCGAGAAGAAGGCCGCTGTTCCGTTGAATCCCTGCTCCCATAGCAGGAGGAACGGTTTGCGAATCTCGTCGGGATTGGCTTCGATGAACTTTCGATAGTTTCGTGAAGCCTCGAAGAGGGCAAACCAGGTCAGGAGAATCGGCAGCAGGACCATGACGTTGCGAGTCTTGTCGACTCGGTCGACGATTCTGGGTACGTATCCGCCTTCTTTGCGAATTGCATAGGCGAGAGCGATTTTCTCGGTATTGAACGCTCGGCGAAGGTCGACATCCGCCCAGCGCAGCCGAGCTTCTTCCCCTTCGAGCGATTCGGCGAGATCGGTCAATCGTTCAGAGGCCTTCTGATCGATCTCTGACACTGTGGCCGCGAGTTCGTCGATCTCAGCGGCGAGCGCGACGGGATCGAGAGGGCGGCGAGATCGCTGAGTCTGATTTCGATGAGGCACGTCATACCATGGCTCCGCCGGGTCGAATGAGCCAGATGAACCGTTTGTCCGTGACCGGTTTGATGTCGAACGAAAACGCTTGCCGATAGGCATGTTGGCCTCCGCGGTTCCCCTCCGGGAGGGTCGGGCGGATGATAGGTCGCGAAACTGAGTGCCCGATCGCCCGCACAATGTACCATTGAATGAGCCTCAACGGCGATGCACATCGTCCCCCAAACGGCTCAGAACGGTGCGAACGTATGCCCTCACTTGCTGAACTCGACTATGCCATGTCCCAGCCGGGGCGCTTTGCGCCGGTTGTCAGGCAACTCGGCGGTGGCACCATTACAGCGCGTGGGGAGGGACAGCCGTTCCGCGTTCTCGGCAACGACGCAGTCGTTTATCGACTGGAGAACCGCGAGTTCGGCCCGATTGCCCTGCGATGTTCCCTGGACGACACGAAGGACACCTACTCTTCTGCTGTGTATCGGGCGCTGGCATCCGAAACGACTCAGAGACGGCTCGGCATGGATGCCGGGATGCCTCTCGTGCAACGACTTGCCTATTTTCCTGAAGGAATTGCCCTGCGGAGCGCCGAGCTGCGGTCGTTCACCGTTCCA
>JBGTJM010000085.1:0-7319 GCA_041745115.1 Thermomicrobiales bacterium | reverse complement strand
GAGCGACACGATCAATCGGAAACCGGATCTGCCACCCCTTGTTCTCGATCGTGGCATCAAACCCTCCATCGAACATGCTTCTTGCCGCGAGAAGGCCGTTCCGGGTTGCACCCGCGAAGTCCGGTGAATCCGGATTCCTGGTGCATTCGGCAACAATGGAAACGACAGAACAGGTTCCAGCTCCAAACCCGATTCCATGGCGATTGCGTTCCCAGTCACCCTCCTGATTGAACGGATCGAACAGCACGACTGATTCACTTCTGTTGTCCACAATCACGGCACCGGAGGTGGCCAGCAACACGATCACTCGCCTGGCAACAGCGATTTCGGGTCGACTTCGTACCGCCTCCGCCACTTCCTGGGCTGTCCGCTCCCAGGAAAGAGGCTTGCCAATCGGAGCACCTTCACGCCGAAGGTCGCCTACAGCGCACACCAGGGTCAATCGAGACGCGTGCTGGGATGTCAGCGCATTCCAGAGCTTTCCCTGGCCCAGCGATCCAGTTTGCCGAAGCACGATATGCTCAGCGCCGTTCTCGACAACATCGCTCCAGGCGCTTGCTTCGGACCTGAATGGTTGCCCGCCATCCTCGATAAAGAGGCAAGCTCTCCTGCCAGCATCCGGAAATCGTGTGCTCGATTCTGGAGGCATGGTGATGGGATTCCATCCAACGAACTGGTTCATGCGCCAGACGAGCTCGCGATCTCCAACTTGCCTGGCGACTCGCCTCCAGACTGAGAAACTGCGCACGACGCCTGCCCAGTTTGGATCGAACAGAGCCCGGTCAGGAATCGGGCTTCCGGTTCTCGAGCACGTATCCCAGCCAGGCTGCTCGAAAACAGCATCGAGCAATTGGCCCACGAGTGCCGAACCGCCGCGATTCGGCCAAAGCGTAGGAGACGCTTCCGACTCCCAGAGGTACTGGGTCCCAACGCCTTGTGACGGGGTTGCTTCGGAAAGCGCGATGAACCAGTCAACAGCGATATCGCCAGCAACTAGCACCTGGTGATGGGCAGAAGGATCAGCTTCCACGACTGCACATGCTCAATTCAACTCCATCAGAACCTGTCACTGAGGGCGGCCAAGGTAGCGCTAGAATAACCGAGTCTGAGTCTTGCACGCCGCAGATCAACCGGCCGTCCTGTCAATCGAACGTTTTTGATGGTGTCGCGTCGACATACAGGGAGCAATCAGCAAAGGTGACCGATCGTTGTCCAGAAACAGGTACTGCTCTTCGCATTGGAGTTGTCGGCCACCGAACGAATCTCCTGTCCCGGCAAGACATGTATCGCCTCAAGGATCCTGTCCAGCTCGTGCTCGACTCGCTTTGTCAGACGCACACTGAGCGTTTCGACTCGGACGCGTGGGCGCAGTTGCACATTCTCTGTTCGCTTGCAGAGGGAGCCGATCGCATTTTCGCCAGGGAGGCCATCCGGCGAAATATTCCTTTGACGGCCGTGTTGCCTTTTCCACGTGATCGATTCGAGATGGATTTCGAAGACTTCGATTCCAGGCGGGAATATCGCAAGCTGCTCGACACAGCAGTCGAGGCTATCGAGCCCCCTTTGACTGTCAATGATGAATTCGACGGGTACGCATTCGCCAGCGATCTGGTTGTTCATTGCTGCGACATGCTGGTGGCAATTTGGGACGGGTTGCCAGGTCGAGGCGCTGGTGGTACCGCCGAGTCAATCGAAAAGGCCACCATCCGTCAGATTCCAGTCGTCTGGATTCTCGCCGATGAGCCGTATGGAGTTGAAGTCCTGACGCCCAATCCTTCAGACGGCTTGTCCGCGAGATTCGCGGGCCTCGTTGCGCTCCAGGAAAGGCTATCCGCCACTGAGAACGGGTCAAGTCCGGTCATGCGTGTGAATGGAGCGTCGATCGTTTCAAAGGCCCACGTCCAGTGACACGCCCAGCCGGTTCAGATCCATACGTATTCATTTCGTATGCGAGCGTGAACCGCGATCGGGTGGTGGAAATTGTGGATGTGCTCGATGGGCAGGGCATTCCTTCCTGGTTCGATCGATCCGATATTCCTGGTGGAACCAGCTACGGGCCGGAGATTGTCTCAGGCATCAAGGATTCAGTCGCCGTCGTGCTGATGTGTTCAGAGGCATCACTTGCATCGAGGAACGTGCGACAGGAGATCCAGCTGGCCTGGCGCCATGAGCGTCCGATTCTGCCCTTGCTGATGGAACATCTCGTGTTTCCCGACGACGTGTCCTACTGGCTGGAAGAAGCACAATGGATCGAGGTGCTCGATCACCCTCCCAATGTCTGGCTCGATCAGGTCCGCCACGCGCTCGGACTCATGGGATTTGGGGGATTGCAGCCAGAGCAACCCGCTGAACACCTGGCGCCCGCGTTTGACATCTCATTGCCGCCAAACAATCTCTCGCTGTCAGGTGAGCCGATCGTCGGTCGATCCAGGGAGTTGAAACAGCTCCGGCTGTTGCTCGAACATAGCCCCTTGGTGACCCTCACTGGACCTGGTGGTACTGGCAAAACCCGCCTTGCAGAGGCGGCCGCAGTCGACTCGGCACTTCGCTTCGCAGACGGAATCTGGTTCATTGACGTCTCCGCCACCAACACGGCAGCAGGGTTCTTCGAGGCGGTGGCGGCAACCCTGGATGTGCAGGAATCTCCAGGCACGTCAATTGCGGCATCGATCGTCTCGAAGCTGAGCGATCGAAAACAGCTGTTGATCGTTGACAACCTTGAACAGATTCCGGATGCCGGAACGCTCGTCGATCAGCTGCTGGCAGCACCCGGGCTCACGATCCTCGCCACGAGCCGGACCCCACTTCGTTCTGCAGATGAAATCGTTGTACCCGTTGCACCGTTGGAGGTGCTCCATCCGGCCGAAGGTACTCCCGCATCCGTGATTGCCAGCAACCCGTCGGTCCAGCTCTTTGTCAACCGCGCGAAGCAGGCGAAGCCAGATTTTCAGCTTTCGGACGGCAACGCCGTTGAAGTCGCCCAGATTTGCGCGAAACTTGATGGCCTGCCACTTGCCATAGAGCTCGCCGCGGCACGCACCCGCCTGCTCCATCCAGCCGCTCTTCTGGCACGGCTCGACAATCGACTCAACGTCCTCACCAGAGGAACGGGTAGGTCGGCGAGGCAATCGACGTTGCATGCCACGTTATCCTGGAGCTACGACCTCCTGAGTCCCGCCGATCAGGCGGTGTTTCAGGGACTCGGCGCGTTCGAAGGGACCGTCTCCACCGAGTCATTGGAGGCCGTGCTGCCATCGGTGTTCGAAGGCCTCGACGAGATCGAGGTTCTCGACGCCATCGACAACCTGATCGATCACAGCCTTCTGGAGATCGACCGGACCCAGCGCGATGCTGAATCGACACGATTACGCATGCTGGAGACGATCCGCGAGTTTGCGACATCAGTGCTTCACGATTCCGAGCTGGCAGAGGCCGCATATCAGGCGCACGCTCACCATTTTCTGGAACAGGCCTCTCGCATCGAGCCTGAGCTGGAAGCAGGTATGCAGGCACTCGCCCTGGACGAGATCGCCGCCGATCAAGCCAATTACTACGCCGCAATCGACCGGATGACATACTCCTCCGATCAGGATCTCAGGGCCACAGGTCTTCAGATCGCTGCAAGACTCTGGCGCTATTGGTGGATGCGCGGCGCCTTTTCCGAGGGCTGGCGATTGCTGAAACAGTCGCTCGATGCTAATGCAGAGGATTCTGCTGCCCGGGTTTTGGCACTCAATGGCGCTGGTGTGCTGCTTTTCTCGATCGGCGATCTCGCCCAGGCCCAGCCACTGCACACCGAGGCCGCCACCATCGCCGCCAATCTGGGACTATCCGGCGAAGTTGCCCGCTCCCGGGACAATCTGGGCATCATCGCCATCACTGAAGGCCGCATCGATGAGGCAGTAGCAGCGTTCTCGTCCGCCCTCGAGCACTACCGGGAATGTGATGACATCAGAGGTACGGCCGTGGCGCTGGAACACCTCGCAGCCACCCGCAATACCCAGGGCGATCTGCAGCAGGCAGCCAGCCTCGCCAAGGAGAGCCTAGCTCTCTGGCGTCGTTTGGGGGACCAGCAATCCATTGGCCATGCCCTCCAGCACCTGGGCATCATCGAAATGTACAACGGCGAGTTTGAGAGCGCTCGTGACCACTTTCAGGAAGCGCTGTCATTTGCCGAGTCGATTGGCGACAGGACGAGTCACGCGAACGCGCTGCTCAATCTCGGCAGCGCAACCGAGATGCTGGGTCATACTGATGCCGCGACACACATGCTCGAAGAGGCGCGAAGCCGTTATCGTGATCTCGACGATGCATACGGCAGCGCATACACCCAGTACATGCTGGGGCACGTAGCCCGATCGTTTGGAGACCCCATCAAGGCCGTAAAGCACCTGCGATTAGCGGCGTCCGCGTTGCAGCAGGTCGGCGCCCTCGATGCTGTTGCCCTCTGCCTCGAAACGCTCGCCGGCTGTCAAAGCGATCTGGAACATTTTGATGCCGCAGCCACACTTCTCGGAAGTGCGAACGCAATTCGCGACCAGATTGGCGTTCCCGTTCCAGGCACCCGCACTGCAGAACTCGAGCGCGACTTCTTGGTGATCTCGACTTCCCTAGGCCCTGATCAGTTCGAGTTCAGACTCCAGGAAGGCGCGCAACGTTCGCCAAACGAAGCCTTGAAAGCGGTCCAGCCGGAACAAGCGTAACGCTTTCTCTGTTCAGCCGCCGCAACTCACCAGCGCAGCCGTGCACTGTCTTGCTGGCGTTTCAACGTCGGCTCCAGGAATAGATCGAAGTACACGAGGTATCAGGCACCATTCTGCAGAACGGGCTTGCCGTGCAAGACGCCCCACCAGCCTCATCAGCGTCACAGCAGATAACTTGGGAATCACCCCACTGAGCTCCAGTACTCGGCATTGACGACAATCGATGATTTGGACAGCATGTCCCCTTGGTAAAGCACGCTTCATCGTCCGCGCAAATCTCCTGGACCGTGCATCCCTCGCCGGGACGGCAACCGTCGATGCTGTTGTCACGCATCGTCTGACATGCACCGCCGATCGGAACACACTCGCCGTGGGAGCATTCGGTTCCTGCTTCGCAGCACGTGCCGCCAGGCCCTGAATTGATACCCGCACCGCCACAGCAAGGCTTGTCGCAAAAGACATCGTTGTCGCAAACCCATTCTCTATAGGTGTACCTCCCCCCAACGCATGTATAGCGGGTGGTATCGATACAGACGTCTTTTCTCCAATCGCCATCAGCACTTCTGCAGAGTTTCGTCGAACCATCTCCACAGCAAAATGGGCCTCCAAATCGATCATTGACGAAGCAGTCGCAACACCCGGAACCAGCTGGACAGCAGGCGAAGCCTGGGTTCGCCTCGTCGGGTATGCAGCAAAACTCCTCGAAGCACGTATTTCTCTCCGGGCAACACGTTTCGCCATTGTTGCAAACTCCAGTGGGGCAGTCGTCACCAATGGCACAGGTCGTGAGGCATTCTCCACTCAGGCAGGAACTCGAGTCGCACGGATTGCTGATGGAAATGCACTCTCCGGCTCCATTGCACACCAAGCTCTCGACACTTGAGCCGTCCGACGAGCAAGTAGGCGTCCCGCAAAGTGTCTCGCTATCAAAATAGTCACAAGCCCGCGTCTCCTGGTTGCAGGTGCCAGCACAACTGCCGATACCTCCACAATCCACGTCGTCACAGCACGCAGACACTGGTATGCAAACAGGTATGCCCGCTCCTGAACTGCAACACCGCTGCGTCTCGTTGCCACAGCATGAATCGCCACACACTGATTCAGCTGAAGGATCACAGCAGGTTGCGCCTGATTCAACGCAAGTACCATTACAGCAGGTCAGCCCACTGACGCAGCAGTCATCACCGCAGACTGTCCCGCTAGTAGCATCGCAGCAGACATTACCACCGTTCGAACAGGGCCCGTCGCAACAGCCAGCGGCACCGCAACAAGACTGCCCAGCAGCGCAGCACCCGCCATTGCAAACCTCGCGACCCACCGGACAGCAGCGTTCTTCTCCATAGCAAGCGCCGTTGCAGCACTCGTTGTCGCAACACTCCGTTCCCGGATAGCAGCAGTCCTGACCACAGACCGATGTTCCACCCGGGCAGCAGACGTTGCCGTAGCTCGAGCACAGCTCGATACTCGAACAACAGACCGATCCACAGCACACATCGGACGACGAGCAGCACTGGTCACCACATCGGTGTCCGCCGGCATCACAGCAAAGTCCGTCGGAACACGTTCCGGCACAGCATGATCCCGAACAGCAGGTAGACCCCGCGGGGCAGCACGCACCAGAGCATAGCGGCTCCCCGGTTGGACAGTTCTGCGGTGTCGGCGGGGTATCGAACCTGGTGCGTGTCGTCCCTCTGGCACCCGCCTCCTCTGTGACCGCAGTCGCGAGCACAGCAGCGCCAGAAATGCCCAGGAGCGCTTGGAGTGTCTCCCGCCGCGACTGGCTCCTGGCCAGCGCTCGGGTCAATCGATCGAACTGCCCACTGTCCATCCTGAACGCTCCACTCTTGTGCGCCGCTTCAACACACGAATTCTCTGCCCTAGAATGAAACACGAATTGCTGTTTGACAATACATTCTATCAGGTCTGCTTCTCGTTCGGTGAGAAAGCCGAGAAACGAGCAGCAACGTCGGAATCCTGCCAAACAGGGTCATAAATCGGGAACGTGACCTGTCAACACCAGCTGATGACTGGCGAAACTTTGTGCAGTGATTCACAATCTACGATGCAGCCCCGATGACCGGGTCCGCTACAGAAAAGTCGACCGGGAGAGGGATTTTCGTGTCAGGTTCGATCATCAACGGCGAAGGCCGGCTCAAACTCGCCGTTCAGCGAAACGGACGGCTGACAGACGAGACGCTCAAGCTCCTGCGAAGCATTGGCCTCGAGTTCGAAAGCTACGGCCAGAAGCTTCTGTCCGTCTGCCGCAACTTTCCCCTTTCGATCCTGTTCGGACGCGATGACGACATACCGGAGTACGTCGGATTTGGTACCGTCGATCTTGGTATCGTTGGACGCAATTTGATCTTTGAAGAAAGTGTCGAAGTCGTCGAGCTTCGCGAGCTTGGGTTCGGATTTTGTGAGCTTGTCATCGCGGTCCTCCGTGACTCTGCATACCAGTCGGTTGATGACCTGCGCGGGAAAAAAATCGCGACGTCCTATCCTGGGTCGGCACGCAAGTACTTCCAGAATCAGGGCTGGGAACCAGAGATCATCACCTTGAGCGGGTCAGTTGAGGTCGCTCCCGGGCTAGGTCTCTCTGACGGGATTGTCGAACTG
>JBGTJM010000084.1:0-9948 GCA_041745115.1 Thermomicrobiales bacterium | reverse complement strand
GATCTTTAGCACTAAGCCCTATGACCGGTCGTTTCTGACCGCGGCCAACATGGCCCACGCCCACGAGCTGATCTTTCTCGAGCCGCGCCTGACAATCGAAACGACCGTGCTGGCGGCTGGCTTCCCGGCGGTCTGTGCGTTCGTCAATGACGTTCTGGACCGCCCGGTCCTGCACGCGCTTGCTGGCGATGGAACGCGACTGGTGGCATTGCGCTCGGCTGGATTCAACAATGTCGACCTGGATGCGGCAGAGGAACTGCAACTCACGGTCGTCCGCGTCCCGGCCTACTCACCGAATGCGGTCGCCGAGCATACCGTCGGCCTGATACTGGCGCTGAACCGCAACCTGCCGCGGGCCTTCAACCGAGTTCGCGACGGGAACTTCGCCCTCGATGGGCTGCTGGGGTTCGACCTGCATGGCAAAACCGTCGGCATCGTCGGCACCGGCAGAATCGGTACGGTCGTGGCGCAGATCATGGCGGGCTTTGGGTGTCGGCTTCTGGCTCACGATATCTACCCGAACAAGGAATGCGTCGCGCTCGGGGCCGACTACGTGCCGCTCGCCGAACTTCTCGCGGAGAGCGACATCGTGACGCTACACGCTCCGCTGACCCCGGAGACGTACCATCTGATCGACCAGGACGCCGTCGCCGAGATGAAGGACCAGGCGATGCTCATCAACACTAGCCGGGGTGCCCTCCTCGATACTCGGGCGGTAATCGTCGGCCTGAAGTCAGGGCGAATTGGGTCGCTCGGGCTGGACGTCTACGAGGAAGAAGAGAACCTCTTTTTCGAAGACCTCTCCAACCGCGTGCTCCAGGACGACGTGTTCGCCCGCTTGCTTACGTTCCCGAACGTGCTGATCACCGGTCACCAGGCCTTCTTCACCCAGGAAGCCCTATCGGCCATCGCTGAAACAACTCTGGCAAACATCTCAGCGTACGAATCTGGTAAGCCGTCGCCCAATGCTGTATCGGCTGCGCATGTTCGGAGATAGCCATGCTCGTTTGTGATGATGCGCTCCATCTGCCGGTTCCACGACTGGGCTTGTCCGGCCCGCTTCCACGAATGAAGCGCCAAAGCTAACTGTGGCGCAGTTGATCCCCTCCATCGGCTTGACAACTTTCGGTCGATAGCGAACACTCCCCATGCACGTTGTAAGACGCCGCAGCGAGCGGCCTGATTGCTGTATCTGGAATCAGGTGATGTCTGTCAGGGCGTTTCCGGGTGCCGGGCTGTCCGTCATCCTGTAGACCACGAGGAGGAACCATCGATGGCGCGAGTGATTTTCGACAATGTGACCAAGCGGTACTCCGGTGGGGTCATCGCCGTCTATCAGTTGAACATGGAAGTTCAGGACCAGGAGTTCCTGGTGCTGGTTGGTCCCTCAGGTTGCGGGAAGTCGACCGCGATGCGGATGGTGGCCGGGCTCGAGGAAATCTCAGAGGGCCGAATCATCATTGGCGACCGGGTAGTCAACGATCTGCCGCCAAAGGATCGTGACGTCGCGATGGTGTTCCAGAGCTACGCGCTCTATCCACACATGACCGTATATGACAACCTGGCCTATCCGCTGAAGCTCCGAAAAGTGAACAAGCAGGAGCGAGACAAGCGGGTGCGCGAAGCGGCAAGGACGCTCGATATCGAGCCGTTGCTGGAACGGAAGCCGAAAGCGCTCTCAGGTGGTCAGCGTCAGCGCGTGGCGCTCGGGCGAGCGATCGTACGAAACGCCGATGTCTTTCTAATGGATGAACCATTGTCCAACCTCGACGCGAAGCTTCGTGTACAAACACGTGCCGAGCTGATCAAGCTGCATGAGCGGGTCAGTACCACCACGATCTACGTTACGCACGACCAGGTCGAGGCGATGACGATGGGTGACCGCATTGCCGTCATGAGCCTTGGTGTACTGCAGCAGCTCGATACTCCGCAGCGACTCTACGATATGCCCGCGAACAAGTTCGTCGCCGGGTTTATTGGTTCGCCATCGATGAACTTCATCGATTCCACGATTACCCGCAAGGACGGAAAGCTCTATGCGGTGAGCCCGGGAATCCATCTTCAGGTGCCGGATATCAAAGCACAGGGGCTGGAGCGATTCGAGGGCAAGTCGGTGATTCTTGGACTTCGGCCTGAGCACATCATGGACTGGGAACATGCTAACGGGATGGCTCCGCAGGACTCCAAGATCCCGGTGACTGTCGATGTGCTCGAGCTGCTCGGTAATGAAGTGTTCGTCTATCTGACGATGGGTGACGGGAGTACGATCACCGCCAGAATGCCGCCGGAAGTGCGATTGCAGAGGGGCCTGACGCTCGATGTGACTTCTCCTCCCGACAAGATGCACTTTTTCGATCCGGAAACCGAGTACGCGATCTACTAGCCGGACTGGCGATTTCCACCTAACTCAGAAGCACGCGAACGAGGCCGGGATATTTCCCGGCCTCGTCTGGTTTGATGAGTGTGACCTGCTTCTACTCTGCGGACTGATCGCCTGCCGAGATCGCGTCTCGATCGGCCGATCGGATTTCGATGCGGCGCGGCTTCGCGGTCTCCGCTTTTGGCAGCGTGAGGCGCAGAACGCCATCCTCGAATGTCGCGTCGGCACGTCCGGCGTCGACCTCGATTGGCAGTGTGACGGAACGAGTAAACGTTCCGCTGGTGAGCTCATGGAGATACCAGGTTGCATCCTTGGCGTCTTCTGACGCCGCAACGTTTGGCGTTGTGCCGGTAAGGGTGATCGTGTTCTTGTTGATCGTCACTTCCAGGTCAGCTGGCCGGATTCCGGGAACCGCAGCGATGATGACGATCTCGTCACTTGTTCCGTAGACATCGAGCGGGAGCGTCATTCTCGCGGACACGCCATCCGCGGTTGGCCACATGGCGCGGAAGTTTCCACCGCCGAATGCGTCCGTGACCATACGATCCATGACATCTCGGAGCGAAACATAGTCGCCACTTACAGGTGTTCTGCTAACCATTTCATTCCTCCTGTTTTCTCTAACCCCCCGACGGAAACATATTTCCGACGAAGGCTAACGCATACGATGTAACTATAGTCATATATCCGATAACTGTCAATAGACTTGATACGATATGTGAAGGTATGGGCAAAGACATTGTCGCGTCTCGTCTTGATGTCGCGATCGGGTGCGACTGCTATCGTTAGCACGATTCGCGCCAGTGTTCTCAAGAGGAGCAGATTACATTCATGTCTATCGGTGATCCTTCGAAGCTCGATCCTGCCACTGTTGCGGTGCGGGGAAGCAGGGTCCATGGAAGAGGAGTTGGCATCGTCCCTCCAATCGAGCTGAGCTCCACGTTCCGAATGCCCGACGCTCCGCAGGATGGTGAGTTCAGTTACGCCAGAAGTGGTCACCCGGCCAACGCCCAGATCGAGCCGACACTGGCGGAACTGGAAGGGGGAACCGATTGTGTGGTGTTCAACGCCGGGATTGCCGCCGCGAATGCGGTTCTGGATGAGGCGAAGCCAGGCACAGCGATTGTGATGCCCCGCGATGCCTACTACGGCATCAAGGTTCGGGCCCAACGAGATCTGCCGTTGAGGAATGTCGAGGTGCGATTGGTCGACCAGACAGATCTCGGCGAGCTCGAGCGGGCGCTCGATGGCGCTTCCCTTTTCTGGGCTGAAACCCCGACGAATCCACTGATGGCGATTGCTGATCTGGAAGCGATTGGCGAAATGTGCGCTCGCCTGCACGTTCCATGGGCGGTGGACAACACGTTCGCGACATCGCTGTTGCAACGACCGCTGGACTTCGGGGCGATGGCATCGATGCACAGTTTGACGAAATATGTCGGGGGACACAGCGACCTGTTACTTGGTGGCGTAATTACCCGGGATTCCGAATTTGCTGCTCGGCTTCGAGCGCGTCGCAACGACCAGGGGACGCAGGCCGATGGCTTTTCGCTATGGCTGGCGAGGCGCGGCCTGCAAACGATGCCGCTCCGCGTTGCTCATCAGTCCGCTGCGGCGATGGAGCTTGCTACAAGACTCACTGCGCATCCGAGGGTCGAGCGAGTCTGCTATCCAGGGCTGCAGGACCACCCCGGGCATGAAATAGCCGCTCGGCAGATGCAAGGGGGCTTTGGTGGAATGCTTTCGATCCTGGTGAAAGGTGGAGGAGAGGCCGCTCAGCGAGTGATCGACCGGTGTGAGATCTGGGTGCCAGCCACAAGTCTGGGAGGAGTCGAATCGCTCATCGAGCGAAGGGCGAAATGGTCTGGCGAAACCGCCCCGCCTGAGCTTCTGCGGCTTTCCGTTGGTTTGGA
Source organism: Thermomicrobiales bacterium (assembly GCA_041745115.1). Classification (GTDB taxonomy): domain Bacteria; phylum Chloroflexota; class Chloroflexia; order Thermomicrobiales; family UBA6265; genus JAHBVL01. The sequence goes on along the minus strand of JBGTJM010000084.1, from coordinate 5,655 downwards.
AGGCCTCGAGGATATCTGGAACGATCTCGATCGGGCACTCGAACAGGCCGGGTAGACAGGAGCACCAATTCTCGCCGGGCGACTCGCGGCGGAGCACTTTCCTCAGCGAAGGGATTGAGACTGAGCCTCATCTTTGCTTCTAAATCTAGCGCCTGCCTGCGAGACCCATCCACCGGACAACGCTCTGCCGCGTAGAATTGAGCGGTTGAGCAGGGGTCTAGGCGGCAGTTCGCCACGGGTAAGGGGTTTTCACAGCATGCGTATGTCTCACCTTTTCGGGCGCACATTGCGGGCGGCGCCCTCGGATGTGGAGATCCTCAGTCATCAGCTGAGTATTCGGGCTGGGCTGGTCCGGCCGCTGGGTTCTGGCATTTTCAGCGTCCTGCCGACGGGCTGGCGCGTCATCCAGAAGATCGAGAAGATCATCAGGGAAGAGATGAATGCCATTGGTGGCCAGGACATGATGATGCCGGTTGTGCATCCGGCGGACCTCTGGCGCGAAACGGGGCGGTACGATTTGATTGGCCCGGAAATGGCGCGGTTCAAGGACCGAGGCGACCGGGACATGGTGCTGGCGTTCACTCATGAAGAGGTTGTCACCGACCTGGCACGGCATGAGATCAACTCCTACCGCCAGTTACCCCAGATCGTGTACCACTTGCAGACCAAGTTCCGGGACGAGCCGCGATCGCGAGGCGGATTGATCCGGGTGCGTGAATTCACGATGAAGGACTCGTATAGCTTCGATCTGGACGAGGCAGGTCTAGAGGTGGCGTATCAGAAGCACTGGCGAGCCTATCAGCGGATATTTAGCCGGGCAGGCCTGTACTATATTGTTGTCGGGGCCGACGTCGGGATGATGGGCGGAACCGCTTCGCACGAGTTCATGGCGTTTTCACCGAATGGCGAAGACACGATTCTGCTGTGCGATGCCTGTGGATACGCTGAGAATCAGGAGGTAGCGCGTTTCACGCGGGACAGGCCAACCGCTGAACAGATGCTGCCCGCTGAGGAAGTTGAAACGCCAAATACGACGACGATTCAGCTCCTGGCTGACTATCTGAAGATACCCACTTCCCGGACCGCTAAAGCGGTGTTCTATATGGGAGCTTCCGGGCGATTCATTTTTGCGGTGGTGCGTGGGGATCTGGGGATCAACGAGACGAAGCTGCGGAATGCGCTGAACGAGAGTGCATTGACCCCAGCCACGGTAGACCAGATTCGCGGGATCGGAGCAGAGGCGGGATATGGCTCGCCGGTTGGTGTGAAGGGTGCCTTCGTCGTGATCGATGAAAGCGTTCGCGATTCACCAAATCTGGTGGCTGGCGCCAATCGACCCGGCTATCACCTCTTGAACGTCAATGCTGGCCGGGATTTCGAGGCAGATCTGGTGGCCGACATCGCGTCTGCCGAGGCGGGATATCCCTGTCCGGAGTGCGGGGAATCGCTGCGAGCAGACAGGGCCATCGAAGTTGGCAATATCTTCAAGCTGGGGACGCGATACAGCGAGGCTCTTGGGGCGACCTACCTCGATGCTGAAGGGATCGAGCATCCGGTGCTGATGGGCTCCTACGGTATTGGCAGCGGTAGGCTGCTGGCAACAGTCATCGAGCAACGGTATGACGAGAACGGGATCCTCTGGCCGCTTTCGATCGCTCCATATCATGTTTCGTTGATTGCCATCGGTTCGAACAACGACGAAGAGACCATGTCGGCCGCAAATCAGCTCTACGCCGATCTGACGCAGTCTGGAATCGAAGTGCTTTACGATGATCGGGATGACCGGCCAGGCGTGAAGTTCAACGATGCTGACCTGATTGGCAATCCGTTAAGAGTGGCGGTGAGTTCCCGCAATCTGGCAAACGGGCAGATCGAGATTAAGCGTCGCACTTCGCCTGATGCCGAGTTCGTGCCCTTGGGGGAAGCGGTATCGGCAATTCGGCGAATGCTCGACGACATTGCTGCCGAAGAGTGGGCAGCGACGGGGCTGGACCAGTAATTGAGCGATCGGCGAATCGCAGGTTCGAAGGCACGTGCTGCGCTCTCCATAGACAGATTTGTACCGGAACTGAGGCGGAAATTGTCGAGACCATTCCTATGGATGGATTGCGGCAATGCCAAAACCATCCTGAGTCTGAGGCAACATTCTCAGGAGTCGCATCGTCAGACTGTAGAAGAGTTTCGAGTGGCCTAGACTAACGCCCAGCCGAGCAGCAGCGCATTTGGAATTGACGCGAGAGACGTATTTGTGGCAATCTCGCGAATCTCAACCTGGCCCTGGCGCCCTTCGCCAACGGTCGTAAACGTGCCGATGGCAAGGTGGCACCCATCAGGTGAGATTGCACCAGACGCATTGCCAGGATATTGCGAAATCATGGTGGCAGAGTTGTCCGCCCCATCGACGAGCCACAGTCTTCCAAGACCTGGTTCGATCGACTGTATTAGCAAGTATCGGCCGTGCTGCTGAGATTCAACGGGAGGAATAAATGTCGCCTGCCTATCTTGAACCAGCGGTATGGAGACCGAGCCATCGCGGAGATCAAGCAACTGGTAGGAACGTCCGGGCACACCAAGAGCAGGGCCTAGGCTTTCGGAGAACAGCGCCCAGTCAGCTGTCTGTTGGGCTCCATGAATATTCAACCCGTCCAACATGGACAGGTCGGCTACGGACGAACCGTCGAGTCGGGTGAGATGCCACTTCAACGACCCGTCCGTGAGTCGCGAGACGATTAGCAGGTTCTCTCCCGCGCTTGTCAGGCTGAGTGGATCTGGATTGGTCGCCGACTCCACAAGCCGAACGGGTGCCATGCCGGGTTCGTTAAATATCCTGAAAACTGAGTCTCGGGTGAATCCGATGAGAATGTTACCGGGAAAGTCCTTGATCCCAACCCATTCCCTGGCCGCGGCCAGAGTCTCGATCTCTGATCCATCGACGGTCACGCGCACGATCTCAGAACCTTCGTTTGAGTGTCGAATTGCAAGAATGGCCCGAGAGTCTTCAGTGACCACAGGGCTCGAAGTTCGCGCTGTGGTATCGATAGGGACCGGAGGTCCAGGTTCAGCAAGATTGACGACAAATGCATTCTCAATCGTGTCGACCACCATCAGGCGATCATCGGCAGATATGGCTGCAGCGATGATCCGGATGGTGGGAGGGAAGAGTTCTCTCAAGGCAAGGGTTTGGCCTGTGGGCAGGTCGACGATGCGGATATCGGAGAGCGAGTCATCTGCGAAGAGTGCAAATCGTGAGCCGGAAGGGCTCGCTATTGATTGGGCATTCGGACTGAGGATGGAGGAGCCGGTATCTTCAAAGTCTACTGATGTCATTGTTCCATTCTCGATGTCGAATAGACCGTAGGCTCCCGATAGAGAACGCACGTAAGCGATGCCCGGAAATCCAGTTGGTTCGACAGACGCTGGTTGTTCGAAACCAGCATGGCTGATCGGTTCGCCGTCCAGGCCAAAAGCTGCCACGATGTTGTCCGAAAGCGGGCTTCCCGGCGTCAAGGGAGCGATCGCAAGAACAGATTCAGCGCATGGAATCTCTACACTAGATTGTCTGGCAACCACTGAGCCTGACGATGTTAGACAGAGCGCGAGTGCAAGAATATACCGTATCCATCGAGGCGGGAACTGACTCAACGCTGCTCCTTTCCAACCAGGCGGTTCAAAGCCAACGGTGCCTTGCTCACGCGAAGGGAACGGGACTTTCGGATCTGCTAGGCTGGCAGCACTGCCTGCAGCGCTTCCACGAACTCGTCGACCTGAGATTGTTCCCAGATGAGCGGTGGCAGGAGTCTGAAGACCACCGGGCTGGCTGGGAGTGCGAGCACACCCCGCTGCTGAAGAGCGCGCAAGGTAGGTGTGACTCGTTCTTTCATTTCGATGCCGATCATGAGGCCACGGCCTCGTACTGCGCGAATCTTCGGATGGTTGAGGCCGGAGATGGCGTCCATCAGGTTTGTGCCCAGTGTGGCGGAGCGGCTGTAGAGATCCCGGCTTTCGAACGCGTCGAGCGTGACCGCTATTGCACGGCATGCGAACGGATTGGCCCCAAAGGTGGTGCCATGGGTTCCAGCGGGGATGGCCTCTGAGACAGCGTCTGAGACCAGAGTGACGCCAATGGGGAAGCCGTTCGCAATGGCCTTGGCGGCGCAGATCATGTCTGGCACCACATCAGCATGAGAGATTGCGAAGGGTGATCCGGTCCTGAAGCCGGACTGAATCTCATCCGCTACGAGAAGCGCACCTCGATCAGTGGTCATCTGGCGGGCTGACTGCAGGTAGGTGTCGCTGGCCGGGTAGATGCCTGCCTCTCCCTGGACTGGCTCCAGAAAAACGGCGGCCGTATCGCTTGTAATGGCGGCATCGAGGGCATCAACGTCATCGAATGGCACATGGGTCACAGGTGCGGGAAGGGGCTCGAATGGAGAGCGGTACTTCGGATCGGCGGTGATCGAAAGGGCACCCAGAGTTCGACCGTGGTAGGCCCGGCGGGCCGCCACGAAATGCTGGCGTCCGGTCGTCACTCTGGCGAACTTGATCGCTGCTTCGATCGCTTCCGCGCCAGAGTTGCTCAGAAACGACCGGTGCAGATCGCCAGGAGCGACGCGTGCGATCGCGGCGAGTGCGGCCGATCGAGCGTCGTTGTAGAAGCTCTGATGGCACGTCGTGAGCTTCGACAACTGATCGGTCATCGCCGCTGTGAAGGCAGGATCCGCATGGCCGAGGCTGGCGATGCCGTAGTTGCTCATCGCGTCGAGGTAGCGAGTGCCCTCAGAGTCGAAGAGATAGGCTCCCTCGCCTCGAATCAACGCGATGTCTCGCTTGGCATAAAGAGGGATCTGATGATCGTTTTCGATTTCTGAGATCATCTCGATTGCCAGTGTGGGCATGGGTGCGTTCATAGCATGCTTTCCTCCAGGGTAATCATGTTCGACTGATAAGAGACGACGTCGCTGAAATGACGGTGCCGCTACCCGCGAGTGCTTTCGAAACCGGTTGCTGAACACGACCGTCGGCGAACACCACCTGCTGCACACCGCGCTCGATCGCTTTCACGGCCGTCTCGACCTTCACTTTCATCCGGCCCTGAGCGGCTTCGAGAGCCGCTAGCGGGTCAGTAACGTCGATATGCGGGATCAAGGTCGACTCATCGTCGCGATCGCGCAGGAGACCTGGTGTATCAGAAAAGAAGAGTAGCCCCGTGGCGGATAGTCCGACTGCCAGCTCGAGAGCCAGGCGGTCACCATCGACGTTGATAGGGGTGCCTTCTGTGAGATCGAGTGCAGGTGGCGTAATTACCGGCAGGTAACCCGCTCCCAGAAGGAGCCTGACCAGCGAAGGATCGACCGACTTCAGCGAGCCAGCGTGATCGTCTCGCAGCACCTTTGGCTTTCCGTCTTCGATGGCCCTCATGACTGGTTTGCGATTGCCAGTGGCGAGTTTGCCGTCGATGCCGCTGAGCCCGACCGCGTTGAGACCGGCATGCTGCAGCTGTGCGACGAGCAGCTTGTTGACCTTGCCGCAATAGGCCATCAACATCGTTTCCATCGTGGCTCGGTTGGTATATCGAGACACGCGGCCTTTTTCGCTGGTAACCATGCGGGGTGGCTGGCCCAACGCAGTACTGAGGGCGCTGAACTCGGCATTTGC
>JBGTJM010000083.1:0-2124 GCA_041745115.1 Thermomicrobiales bacterium | reverse complement strand
GAGGGACAATACCGTCGCGAATGGCATAGACGCACGCGATGGCAGAAATACCGCCGGCGGCACCTAGCAGATGCCCGACCATCGACTTGTTCGCCGATGCGGCCAGTTTGTAGGCATGGTCGCCGAAGGCTCTCTTGATGGCATCGGTTTCGGCAATGTCGCCGACCTGGGTTGCTGTGGCATGAGCAGCGATGTAGTCCACATCCACAGGTTGCAGTTTGGACCGTTCGATTGCGAGCGACATGGCTCTGGCAGCATGGATACCGTCCGGGTTGGGAGCCGTGATGTGGAATGCATCAGAGGTAAAGGCGCCACCGGTCAGCTCAGCGAGAATTGGGGCGCCCCGGTTCAACGCGTGCTCTTCCGATTCGAGTACGAGAATGCCTGCTCCTTCGGAGAACACAAAGCCGTTTCTTCCCAGATCGAAGGGCCGACTTGCGCCTTCGGGATCGTCATTGCTCTTGGAAAGCGCACCCATGTTCGCCATCGCAGTCACCGAAGTGCGACGAAGGCCGGCTTCAGCGCCGCCGGCGATGACGACATCGACCTCTTCACGTTGAATCATCTGGTACGCCTGAACGAACGCCTGGATTCCTGATGCACATGCGGCCGAAGACGTTACCGTAGGTCCATGGATGCCATACACCATAGACACCTGGCAGCTGGCCATGTTTGGCGCGAACAGCGCAATCAAGAGCGGATGGACCCATCTCGGCCCCTTCTCGAGCATGTGCTCGACTTCGACCTCCATGATGGGGATTCCACCGCCGCCGGTATTGACAATGACTCCGATGTTGTCACGGTTGGCGTCGGTGACTTCGAGCCCGGCATTTCGCATCGCTTCAGTGGATGCGGTTACCGAAAAGTGTGCAAAGCGGTCCATCCGTTTTGCCAGTTTGGCGTCGATATGGTCACGTGGATCGAAGTCGCGAACTTCGCCTCCGATTCTCACTTCAAGATCGGAAACGTCGAAGTTTTCTACCAGTCGAATCCCCGACTTCCCTGCAAGCATTCCCTCCCACAGGGTATCGACTCCTACTCCCAATGGGGAGATAGCTCCCGCTCCGGTTACAACGACCCTGTTCACGGCCGACTCCCTGCTTTCACGTTGTGATGACTGCCTGCCGGGAATAACTGCTTAGCCAACTGGGTGCTCCTGCAGATCTCTGGCGCCGATTCGATGCGGTGGCGGAGCCACTCAGGCCACTGCGCAATACGCGCAGCGTTTTCCAAACCCACCAAAGTGTACGAGAACTGCACGTCATGGCGACTCAGGCGTTTCTGGTGAGCTAGGTAGCAGCGTTCTCGGGTAGTCCTGGTCCCAGGGTGGCAGGGGAGGAAATCACCGCTGAGCGGTCGATTCGGCGAATGAGTGCAGCCAGCACGTTTCCAGGACCAATTTCGACGAAGGCCGAGATGCCCAGGGTAATCATCCGCTCGATGCTTCCGGTCCAGTTTACGGGACGTTCCATCTGTAACCGAAGCTCACTGCGGATTGCCTCGGCCGTGGTGATGGGATTCGCGTCGACGTTCCCAATCACAGGAATGCTGGGATCAGCACAGGATGTCGCGTCAAGAAGCGCATTGAATGCGGCGTTCGCGCTTTCCATGAGCGGGGAATGTGAGGCGATGCTCACCCCGAGTCGGGCAACTCTTTTTGCACCAGCCTCTTTGGCCAGGGCCATGGCGGTTTCGAGGGCTGTGACTTCGCCAGAAATCACGACTTGCCCTGGGCAGTTCCGGTTTGCTGCAACCAGGATCCCGTCAACCGACGCTTTCTCGCAAACAGTGGCAATCTGATCGTCGTCGAGGCCCAGAATCGCGGCCATGCCTCCTGGGGACGTGCTGCCTGCTTCCTTCATCAACCGACCTCGCTCCCGGACAAGGTGGAGCGCCACCTCGAACGAAATGACGTCAGCTGCCACGAGCGCAGAAAACTCCCCGAGCGAATGACCTGCCGCCGCTGCAGGAGTCAGGCCGGGAGCGGCTTCTTTCAGCGCCCTCAGCGAAGCGATACTCATTGCCAGAATTGCCGGCTGGGCATTGATCGTATCTTCGAGCGTGTCCGAAGGGCCATTGAACATGAGTTCTGAGAGCTTGAATCCGAGGATGTCGTCGGCATGC
>JBGTJM010000082.1:0-2871 GCA_041745115.1 Thermomicrobiales bacterium | reverse complement strand
GGTCAGGTCAAGCACTGGTACAATCGTGCTCATGGAAGACAGCGACTCCGCCCGTCGAGATCGGTTCCCGTCGATGGCGATTTCCAGTACCGCCGCAACGCGCATTTGTCCATGGTGCTCCAGCAGCGACACCGTGCTGGTACAGCGCGGATATACCGGGCCGACCGATGAGATCAACCAGTATTTCCATTGCAAAAAGTGCGGAAAGGTGACCTACGAAATTGTTGCCAAAACCGCGCGAGAAATGCGGCTTGGCCGCTTCCATGCTGGCGGAATCTACAAAGACATTGCCCATCAAACGCGATACCAGGTCAGCCGGGTGCTCAAAGTTGGGATTAACGAGTACTTGCTATACCTTAAGCCGCTGACTGCCGAGCATGATTCAGGTTAGAGTGTTTTCCTTTTGCGCAACCTCGCTGTCAAATTCCGTTTGCTGAGACTGGAAGGTAACCGACGTGCAGATCGATCCGGCGCCAAATTACGATCACCGACTCGCAGAATGGGTAACCACCTACCTGCAGACTGGTGACACGTCGTTCTTTCCATTTGCGAAGCATTTCGACAGCGAGCAACGTCGGGCATTCAAGCACGCGCTGCGGGTGGGCCTCTCCGACTTGCAGGACAGCGGAAGCGCGCGTAAAACGGCGGCGACGGGCTTTCTGGTTGACGATTCACGGTTGCACTACATTGTGCGGGAGTGGGCTGCAGCAGGCGGCAATTGGCCCGCCAGTCAGGATCCGGAAAACCCTGATGGGCTGGTCAGTCTGGAACCAGGGAGAACCTACTAGGTTCGGAGATCGGCAAAACGGTCGACCCGAAACAGGTCGTATGGTTTCACTGCCTGATCGAGCGCGAGATCAGCCAGATGCTCCCCCACAACGGTCGCAAACTTGAACCCATGCCCGGAAAAACCGGCGGCAACAACCATATTCGAGTGACCAGGGTGCCGATCGATGATGAAGTGCTCATCCGGCGTGCGAGTGTAGAGACAGACAGCGGCAGAAACCACCCGTTCTGAAACACCTTGAAGGATGGTTCGGGTACAGGCGTGTATCTCCGAAGCCTCCTCAGGTACCCAGTCACGATTCACTGATTCGGGTGTTGTTTCCTCGCCGCCCCGATGGTTTGCGATCTTCATGCCAGGCAATCCGTGAATCGGGAAACCATAGATCTCGCTCGAACCTGTATCCGCGGCGAACACGGGGAAAACCTCGGGTCGATACAGCTCCGGTTCCTCGACATCCATCCAGAACAGTACCTTCCGAACCACCGTCAGGGGCAGGTTCAATTCTTGCAGCACGCTCGCCGACCATGGTCCGGCTGCCACAATGACGTTTTCGGCTGCGTAGGTCCTATTGTGGGTGGTAACCAGAAAACCTGATCCATCTGACCTCATTTCGCTCACATGCGAATTCGTCTCAAACCGGACTGGCCCACGTTGCGCCAGGGCCTTCATGCCTCGCAATGCCGGCTCGACGTCGAGGAATCCGGCTCGATCGCTGAATCCTCCTTCCCAGCCGTCTGGCGGGGTGAAGACTGGCCAGCGTTTCCGAATCTCTTCTGCAGTCAGCCACTCATACGGTATCCCGTGCTTCCGGGCAGCAGCATGAGCATGTTGTGAGTGGGTCCCACCTGGTGAATCCATTTCGAGGATTCCGACTCGATGTACGATGTCGAGTCCCAGCTCGTCGCCAAGCGCACACCACAGGTCATCGGCCTTCCGCATCAGTGGCACGTAGTCAGCACCCTCTGAGTAGGCGTGACGAAAGATTCGCGTTTGCCCACCGTGCGAGCCAAACGTGTGGACGTGGTCGAACTGCTCGAGAACGATCGCCTCAACACCGCGCTTCGCGAGCGCCCAGGCGGCGGCTGTTCCCATAGTGCCGCCACCAAGGACCAAAACTGATACGTGAACTGGTCTGGTCAAGAGCTCCTCATTCTGGTAGTCACCGCTTCTGGTGCGAGCTATTCCGCAGGTAGCGGTTCGAGAGGGGCGTTTGGACCATCTAGCCCGTACTCGGGAGAAGGACGATTGGCATCTGGTGCAGTCCAATGCACCGCATTGGCAATGACTTTACGAACCGTCTCATTGAAGTATGTGGGATACGTTTCATGCCCTGGTCTGAAATAGAAGATCTTCCCTTGGCCGCGATGATAGCAACAACCCGACCGGAACACTTCGCCACCTGTGAACCATGAGATCATGACCAGCTCGTCGGGATCCGGAATATCGAAATGTTCTCCGTACATCTCTTCCCGTTCGATCTCAAAATACTCGGGAATGCCAGTCACAATTGGATGGGACGGGGAGACGACCCAGATGCGTTCCTTGTCAGTTGACTCTCGCCACTTCAGGTTGCATGTGGTGCCCATCAGGCGTTTGAAGATCTTGGAGTGATGACCAGAGTGGAGCACTACCAGCCCCATTCCTTCCAGCACCCTTGCCTGAACCCGGTCGACCGTCTCGTCACTGACTTCCTGATGGGCCCTGTGCCCCCACCAGATCAGAACGTCGGTAGTCCGCAGGACCTCGTCGTCCAGTCCGTGGTCGACCTGATCGAGGGTAGCAGTGCGCACGCTGATCTCCGGATGCTGTCCGAACCCCTCGGCAATCGCAGCGTGGATGCCGCCGGGGTAGATCCGCGCCACCTCGGCGTCCTCCACTTCATGCCGAAACTCGTTCCAGATCGTGACATTAATCGACATGCTCGGTGGCTCCTGACTGATCCAGACTCGCATCCAGATTGATTTCTCGCTTTTCCGCCGCTGATTGGTAAATCGAATCGATCAACACTGTTCTGGCAAGCCCATCACGTCCTGACGGAGACATCGGCGTGCCATGGATTATCGAGTCGAGGAACGTCTTCATGA